>CAYGQN010000263.1:0-6428 GCA_964351795.1 uncultured Gammaproteobacteria bacterium | reverse complement strand
TACATGGGGCTGAAGGCCTTGCGGGAATTCTGCGGTGACCTGATACGCCACGGCCTGGCGGGGACAACGCCGGCGGCGCTCATAGAACGCGGCACGACGCCGGCGCAGCGCGTCCTTGTGGGCACCTGCGCGGACCTGCCGGAGCGGGCCGAGGCGGAGGGTTTCCGCCCGCCGAGCATGTTGATTATCGGCGACGTGGTGCGCCTGCAGGAACGCCTCGCCTGGTTCAGGCCGGCCGGATCCGGGGCCGTTTCCGACGCCTGAGGCCGGCCGGGCCGCTCAGTTGCCGGGTTCGGGTTCGAACGTCAGCGCCACCGAGTTGATGCAGTAGCGCAGCCCCGTGGGGGCCGGGCCATCGGGGAAAACATGCCCGAGGTGGGCGTCGCAGCGGGCGCACAGAACCTCGGTGCGCACCATGCCGTGGCTGTGGTCCTCGCGACGGATGACGTTGCCGCTGTCCAGCACGTCCCAGAAGCTCGGCCAGCCACCGCCGGAATCGAACTTGCGACCACTGTCGAACAACGGCGCCTCGCAACACACGCAGCGATAGGTGCCGTCGGCATGGTTGTGATAGAGGGCACCGCTGAAAGGCGGCTCGGTGGCGCCGCGCCGGCAGACCGCGTAGGCCTCCGGATCCAGTTGCTGCTGCCATTCACTGTCGTCTTTGCGCACCTTGTCCATTCTCTGCCTCTGCTCTGCGTTTCACGGGATGACAATAACCCGCATAATAGGCGGGTCGGAACCGGGTTTGAATGCTCACACCGTCGAAGGAGACGACAAGGGCGCTGACGCTGCCTGCAGGGCCGCGCACGCCAGCTGTACAAAAGGCGAGAAGAGGAACCAACCGTGAGAATAGCTCTGCTTGAGGACGATCCGGACCAGGCGTTACTGGTCCGCAAGTGGCTCGGCGACGCCGGCCACCATTGCGAACATTTCAACGCCAGCAAGGCGTTCATCCGCGAGGTCAAGCGCGAGAGCTTCGACCTGTTGATCCTCGACTGGCTGGTGCCGGAGATGAACGGCCTGGAGGTGCTCGACTGGGTCAGGGACAACCTCGACTGGCGAATCCCGATCATATTCGTCACCACGATGGACCGCGAGGAGGACATCGTCAAGGCGCTGGAACACGGCGCCGACGACTACATGACCAAGCCGGTGCGCGAGCGCGAAATGCAGGCACGCATCTCGGCGGTACTGCGGCGCACGGCGGCCGTGGACGAGACCCGGCCGGTGCTCGAGTTCGAACCCTACGCCATCGACCAGGAAAACCATGTCGTGAGCAACAACGGCAGCAAGGTCGAACTCACCCAGAAGGAGTACGAGCTGACGCTGTTCCTGTTCAAGAATGCCGGGCGCATCATGTCCCGCGGGCATATCCTGCAGTCGGTCTGGGGCCGCAACCCGGACATCAACACGCGCACGGTCGACACCCACGTCAGCCGCATCCGCACCAAACTCGGCATCAATCCGGACGGCCCGTGGCGGCTGAGCTCGATTTACCAGCACGGGTACCGGCTGGAGCGCTCGCAGGAGAGCTGACAGGCGGGAAAAAAAGTCCGGCGCTGCTCCGTTGGGGGAGGAGGAGAGAGCAGCGGCCGGACCGGTCAAGCGTTGCTGCAACGCTGCTCATGTTAGAAGCCGCCGGCCCGCGGTCGCTGTGCGGCCCGTCACAACCGCACCACCGGGCAGGCGCCGGGCTGTGACCGGGCTCGCAGATCCTTCAGGTGCCGGGTGCGGGCAGCCAGCGTGCCCGCGCCAGCACGGCGAGCACCGCCGGTACGACGGCCGCGGAATCGGTCTCCAGCGTATAGACCAGGGTGATGCCGCCCACCCGGATGGCGCCCTGGCTGAGCCAGTCGAAACCCGTCCCGGGCGCGGTGGGGAAGCTGAAGTACCAGCCACTGCTCGCCCCCGGAACGGCCCGCACCGCGAACGGTGCGTCGCCCTTGTGGGCGAGCGCCGCCTCCGCCGCGGTCTCCACGCGCCTGCGCAGGGCACTGCCGCTTGCCGACGCCTTGACCAGCGTGACGATCAGGCGGAAGCCCTCTCCCTCGAGCGGGTACAGGTGAATCGTCGTGACCGCCTCGCCCCGCGGTTGCAGGTATTCACTCTGCCACTCCCGGGGCAGCGGCAGCTCGAGCTGGTCCGGCCCGGCCGGAAACCGCTCCCCGGCCAGCGCGGCCAGTGCCGCCGGCGCCACCCACAGGACGAGCAGCACCCAGGCCGGGGCACGCAATTTTTGTCGCCGGTTGCCGGCCTGCGCTAACATATCGTCTCCGGATTCCGCCCCGGCCCACCGGGTGCCCCCTTTGCCAGTATCAACTCCCAGGACGCTGCCCGATGAGTGATAACCAGGATTCGCCGATACGCCGGCGACGAAGCAACCCCGTCAATGTCGATGGCGTGACCATCGGCGGTGATGCCCCCATTGTCGTCCAGTCGATGACCAATACCGATACCGCCGACGCCGCGGCTACTGCAAAACAGGTGCAGCAGCTCGCTGCCGCGGGCTCGGAGCTGGTGCGCATCACGGTGAACAACGAGGAGGCCGCCAGCCAGGTGGCACGGATCCGCGACATGCTGGATGCCACCGGCTGCCGCGTGCCGCTCATCGGAGATTTCCACTACAACGGCCATATGCTCCTCACCAAGTACCCGGAGTGCGCGCGGGCGCTGGCCAAGTATCGCATCAACCCCGGCAATGTCGGCTTCGGGCGCAAGAAGGACAGCCAGTTCGCCACCATGATCGAAAAGGCCATCGAGTACGACAAGCCGGTGCGCATCGGGGTGAACTGGGGCAGCCTGGACCCGCAGCTCATCGCCGACATGATGGACGCCAACGCGAAGCTGGCCCAGCCCAGGAGCGCCGCCGAGGTTACCCGCGAGGCGCTGATCACCTCGGCCCTGACCAGCGCCGGCAAGGCCGAGGAACTGGGCCTGGCCACCAACCGCATCGTGCTGTCCTGCAAGGTCAGCGGGGTACAGGACCTCATTGCCGTGTATGGCGCCCTGGCCGGGCGCTGCAACTACGCCCTGCACCTGGGGCTCACCGAGGCCGGCATGGGCTCCAAGGGCATCGTCGCCTCCACCGCCGGCATGGGCGTGCTTCTGCAGCAGGGAATCGGCGACACCATCCGCGTCTCGCTCACGCCGGAACCGGGTGGCAGCCGGGCCACCGAGGTGGTGGTCGCGCAGGAAATCCTGCAGACCATGGGCCTGCGCTCCTTCGTGCCGCTGGTCACCGCCTGCCCCGGCTGCGGCCGCACCACCAGCACCTACTTCCAGGAACTGGCCGACAAGATCCAGTCCTTCGTGCGCACGCAGATGCCGCTGTGGCGCGACCAGTACCCGGGCGTGGAGGACATGTCGCTGGCGGTCATGGGCTGCGTGGTCAACGGCCCCGGGGAAAGCAAGCACGCCGACATCGGCATCAGTCTGCCCGGCACCGGCGAAGCCCCGGTCGCGCCGGTGTTCATCGACGGGCAGAAGGCGCTCACCCTGCGCGGTGATCGCATTGCCGAGGAGTTCCAGGCGCTCGTGGAGGAGTATGTGCGTAACCGCTACGCGCCGAACCGGGCCGAAGGCATGGAAGCCTGAGCCGCGCGCCGACGCGCGGCAGTGCTGCGCCATGAACGCGCTCGCCGTCCTGCTGCAGGCGTTTGTCGATATCGCACTGTTCCGGCGCGGCCCGCAGGACCTGCCGGCCGCGTCGGTGCTCCTGTACCCGGTGCTGGCCTTCTGGACGCTGCTGAACACCGTCATTGCCGGCTTCGACCTGCCGGCACCCTACGCGCTGCTGGTGGGCCTGGAAAACACCATCGTCCCGGTGGTTTTCACCGCCTTCATCCTGCGCAGCAGTGGCCGCCCGGGCCGCATCCCGCAGACACTCACCGCCCTCGCCGGCACCGGTGCGCTGATCAACATCATTGCCATGCCGGTGGTGTACGCCATGGCCGAGGCCCGGCGTGCCGGCACGCCGGTGGAAGGTGTCGCTCTCGCCTGGCTGCTGGTGTTCGTGTGGAGCCTGTTCGTCTCCGCGCATATCTATCGCCATGCGCTCAATACCCGCCTGCTCGTCGGCTTCCTGCTGACGCTGGTGCTGCTGGGTGTCCTGGTGCCGGTGGTGCAGCTGAGCCTGCCGCCGCAACCCCTGGCAGGGGGGTGACGCGATGATGCGCATCCACGTTCTGGGCGTCTGCGGGACCTTCATGGGCGGGCTGGCCCTCATCGCGCGCGAGCTGGGTCACGAGGTCTCCGGTTCCGACGCCGGCGTATACCCGCCAATGAGCACCATGCTGGCCGAGGCCGGTATCCCGCTGACCGAGGGCTGGGCGCCGGAATCGCTGCCCGGCGGCGTCGACCTGTTCATCATCGGCAACAGTCTCAGCAGGGGCAATCCCGCTGTCGAGCACGTGCTCAACGAACGCCGGCCCTACACCTCCGGGCCGCAGTGGCTGGCCGAGCAGGTCCTGCATCGCCGGCGCGTGCTGGCCATCGCGGGCACCCACGGCAAGACCACCACCACCGCGATGCTGGCCTGGCTGCTGGCGGAGGCGGGGCTGGAGCCCGGTTATCTCATCGGCGGCCTGCCGCCGGGCTTCGGCAGCTCCGGCCGCCTTGGTAACGGCGATCAGTTCGTCATCGAAGCCGACGAATACGACACCGCGTTCTTCGACAAGCGCTCCAAGTTCGTCCACTACCGGCCCGAAGTGCTGCTCATCAACAACCTGGAATTCGATCACGCCGACATCTTTGCCGATCTCGCCGCCATCGAGCGGCAGTTCCACCATTGCGTGCGCACGGTGCCCGGCCGCGGCCTGATCCTCGCAGGCGCCCACAGCCCCGCCGTGGATGCGGTGCTGGCCATGGGCTGCTGGTCTGCCGTGCAGCGGATCGGTGCCGGTGCCGAGTGGGAACTGCAGGCGCTGGTGGACGATTACAGTGCCTTCCGGATACTGCGGGATGGTGCCTGCTTCGCCGAGGTCGAATACGGCCTGTTCGGCCCGCACAATGCCGCCAATGCCTGCGCCGCCGCGGCGATCGGCGCACACCTGGGACTGGATGGCCGGACGTTCAGCGCTGCCATGGCCTCCTTCCAGGCCCCGAAGCGGCGTCTCGAGCTGCTCGCCACCCCTGCCGGTGTGCCCGTTTACGATGACTTTGCCCACCATCCGACTGCCGTGGCGCTCAGCCTGGCATCGCTCGCGGCGCGTCACCCCGGAGCGCGCCTGGTCGCCGTGCTGGAGCCGCGCTCGAACACCATGCGCATGGGTGTGCACCGTGCCAGTCTGGCCGCTGCGCTGGCACCGGCCGGGCTCGTGTTCATCCATGAACCGCCGGGCCTCGGCTGGGACATCCGCGCCGCCGTCGCACCGCTCGGCGAACGGGCCCGGGTGGAGCCCGATATCCAGGACCTCGCCGCTGGCGTGGCCGCGGCCTGTCGCGACGGCGATGTCGTGGTGGTTATGAGCAACGGCGCCTTCGGCGGTATTCATGGCCGCATCATCGAACTGCTGGGCAGGCAGTCGCCACACACAGGAAGCTTCGCGCAATGAACGACACCAGCACCGAAGAGATACCGCTGTTCCCGCTGTCCACCGTGGTCTTTCCGGGCGGCCTGCTGCCGCTGAGGATCTTCGAGAAGCGCTACGTGGACATGGTCAGCCGCTGCATGCGCGAGGACCGCGGTTTCGGGGTCACGCTGATTGCCCGCGGCCGGGAGGTCGGCGACGCCGCCCAGCCGGTGCAGATTGCCACCGTGACCCGGATCGTGGATTTCGACCAGGGCGGGGACGGCCTGCTGCACATCACCGGCAAGGGCGAACGCAAGGTGCGCATCCTGTCCACCCGGGTGCAGGACGACCAGCTGCTGCTCGGCACCGTCACCGACGTCGAACCCGAGCCGGATGCGCCCCTGGCCGAGCACCATGCCCACCTGGCTGAGCTGGTCCGGGATATCGTTGGACAGATTGGCGAGCCCTGGTCGAGCCTGCCGATCGACTATGCCAGCGCCCGGGACATCGGCGCCCGCCTGACAGAATTGCTGCCGCTGCCGGCCGTGGCAAAACTGCAACTGCTGTTGCTGGACAACCCGCAGCATCGCGTGGAGGCCATAGCGGCCCTGCTGGAACAGGCCGCGCAGGATTCCGGCGACGACAGGAACGATTGAACCATCCCTGCAACTGTGCGATTTTAGCCGCGCCCGCACCCTCGAATCAGGCGCCCGCTGCTCCCCGAGCAATGCAAGGCCGGCACAGACCGGCCGCCGGGGCCGGCCTCCACGGAAAAAGAACCACGGTGCGATACAGGAAATACGCTGCTGCGCTGACAGCGCTGTTGCTGGTGACCGACGCTGCCGCCGAAAGCCCTGATGAGCCGGGCACGGCATCGTTATGCCCGGCAATGGAGTTCATACCGTCGCCACCACT
>CAYGQN010000262.1:312-6431 GCA_964351795.1 uncultured Gammaproteobacteria bacterium | reverse complement strand
GCGGGGGATTCATCTCGCCCAGGCCCTTGAAGCGGGTGACCGCGACCTGGCCGCGCAGCTTCTCCGCCTCGATGCGATCGAGGATGCCCTGCCGCTCGCCTTCATCGAGCGCGTAGAACACCGATTTGCCAACGTCGATGCGATACAGCGGCGGCATGGCGATGTACACGTGGCCGGCTTCCACCAGCGGCCGGAAATGCTTGAGAAACAGCGCGCACAGCAGGGTGGCGATGTGCAGGCCGTCGGAGTCGGCATCGGCCAGCACGCAGACCTTGCCGTAACGCAGGCCCTCGAGCCGATCCGAACCCGGGTCCACACCGATGGCCACGGCGATATCGTGCACTTCCTGGGAGCCGAGCACCTGGGCCGGCGGCACCTCCCAGGTGTTGAGGATCTTGCCGCGCAGGGGCATGACGGCCTGGAACTCGCGATCACGGGCCTGCTTGGCCGAGCCCCCGGCCGAGTCGCCCTCCACCAGGAACAGCTCCGACACGGCCGGATCCTGCAGGCTGCAATCGGCCAGCTTCCCCGGCAGCGCGGGGCCGGCCACCACCCGCTTGCGCACCACTTTGCGCGCCGCCTGCATCCGTCGCTGGGCAGCGGCAATGGCCAGCTCGGCAATGCGCTCGCCCATTTCCACGTGCTGGTGCAGCCACAGGCTGAAGGCGTCGCTCACCACGCCCTGCACGAAGGCCGCGGACTCGCGCGAGGACAAGCGCTCCTTGGTCTGGCCGGAGAACTGCGGTTCGGTGAGCTTGACCGACAGCACGTAGCTGCAACGGGCCCAGACGTCCTCGGCACTGAGCTTCAGGCCGCGTGGCAGCAGGTTGCGGTTGTCACAGAACTCACGCATGGCCTCCAGCAGGCCGGTTCGCAGACCGCTGACGTGCGTTCCCCCGGCCGGCGTCGGCACCAGGTTCACGTAGCTCTCGGTGACCAGCTCGGTGTCGTCGGCCACCCAGTGCACGGCCCAGTCGGCGGCTTCATCATTGCCCTGCACCGAGCGCATGAACGGCTCCGGGGGCAGCAGCTCGGCGCCGGCCAGGGCTTCGGCCAGATAGGTCTTCAGCCCGTCGGCGAACTGCCATTCGTACTTCTCGCCGGAAGCCTCGTCGGTGAGCCGGACGCGCAGGCCCGGACACAGCACCGCCTTGGCGCGCAGCAGGTGCTGCAGGCGCGGCAGTGCCAGTTTCACGGTGTCGAAGTATTTCGGATCAGGCCAGAAGCGGACCCGCGTGCCGGTATTACGCGCACCGACCTTGCCGATTTCCTGCAGATCGCTGTGCTTCTCGCCGCCGCGGAACGACATGGTGTATTCCGCACCGCCGCGCTTCACCCAGATGTCCAGCTGCCGCGACAGGGCGTTGACCACCGAGACGCCCACGCCATGCAGGCCGCCGGAGTACTTGTAGTTCTTGCGCGAGAACTTGCCGCCGGCATGCAGGCGCGTGAGGATGACCTCCACGCCCGGAACGCCCTCCTCGGGGTGCATGTCCACGGGCATGCCGCGACCGTCGTCGGCCACCGAGACCGAGCCATCCTCGTGCAGGGTGACATCCACGCCGCTGGCATGACCGGCGATGGCCTCGTCGACGCTGTTGTCCACCACCTCCTGAACGAGGTGGTTGGGCCGGGCCGTGTCGGTATACATCCCCGGGCGCTTGCGCACCGGTTCAAGCCCGGTCAAGACCTCGATATCAGCGGCGTCGTAGCGCGTGGTCAAACGGGATGTCCGCGTTGTTCCAGGGCCGGAACAACATTGAGAAAAGGGCTATATCTGACTGATTGGCCGGTATTTTCACAGAGCTGGCCGAGGCGGTCAAGCAGCGCCGCCCCGGCCGTTGATCTGCTCCGCCCGGCACCGCTGACGCCGGCAGGAGTCCGGCCCGGGCGTCAGTTGATGTCAGCCGCCAGCGACGCCCTCACGGCCTCGCCGACCTCGGTCTGCAGCCGGTAGTTGACGTGGTCGATGCCCATACTGATGCCGGCGCCGGCCTTGACCGCCTCGCGCATGGCCCCGGTGAGTTCGAAGCGCATGAAGTGCACCGAGGAGGTCTTCTCGGCGGTGCTTCGTTCCAGGTCCTCGTCGGCAATGGCGTAGACCTTGTCGTGACCTTCCACCTGCACCCAGGTCTGGTCTTCGATGCCCACCAGGCGGGCCAGCTCGCGGGCGCGCTCGGCGGCATCCTCGTACTCGATCATGAAGGTCGCCTTCCAGTTGGTCCCGTCCGGAATCAGCGGGTTGTAGGCGCCCAGTTCCTCCTCGATGCCGGCGGGCTCGAAGATACGCTCGGTGCGCAGCATCTCCTGCACCTGGTATTGCATGGTGAGGCGATCCTCGAAGTACAGGGTGGCGTGGGCACCGATGTGTACCTGCCGGTTCTTCTTGTGGGCCATCACCTCGGCCCGGAACGCCGGGCGCTTTTCGGCATACACTTCCAGGGGCATCAGGTCGCCCCGGCTGAGCTTCTGGCTGGCTGTCATTGCGATTGCTTCCTCAAGCTGGATTCGGGCTGTGGCTGTTCGAGCGCGCCCGCGCTGCGACGCTGGCTACAGGCCATAGGCGTGACGCAGCAGCGAGAAGGGGCTCTCCGGCGCCTTGTCGCCGCCAAGGCCGTTGTGCAGCTGGTCGCCGGCCATGGGGCAGTCGCTGACGTAGTGGTCGGCGCCGGCCTTGTCGATTCGGCTTACAACCGGCCGCGCAATCTTCATCGATATCTCGTGGTACTCGCGCTTGACCGCGTAGGTGCCGTCATGGCCGGAGCAGCGCTCGATGACCTCGAACTCGGTCTCGGGCACCAGCGCCAGGACATCGCGGGTTTTCAGGCCGATGTTCTGCACCCGCTGGTGACAGGGCACGTGGTAGGCGATCTTGCCGAGCCGGTTGGGGAATTCGGTTTGCAGCTTGCCGGCCTTGTGCCGCAGCATCAGGTACTCGAAGGGGTCGAACATGGCGTCACGCACTTTCGCCACCTGCTCGTCGTCCGGGAACATCAGGGGCAGCTCCTGCTTGAACATCAGCACGCAGGAGGGCACCGGCGCCATCAGGTCGTAGCCCTCCTCCACCAGGCGCGCCATCTCGGGGATGTTCACGTCCTTGAGCTTCTCGACGGTCTCCAGGTCACCCAGCTCGAGCTTCGGCATGCCGCAGCATTTCTCGGTGCCGGTCAGGCGCGTCGGGATACCGTTGTGTTCGAGTACGGCCAGCAGGTCCGCGGTGGCATCCGGGGCATTGCGATTGCCATAGCAGGTGACGAACAGCGCCACCTTGCCGGTGGTGGTGTCAGTGGGCGCGGCCGTCAGCGGCGGCCGCGCGCGCTTGCCATCGCGCTTGCGCAGCGAGTTGCTGTGGTACTCGGGCAGCTTCGCATCCGGGTGCACGCCCAGGGCCTTGTCGAGCACGCTGCGGCCGACGCCGGACTTGTTGGCGGCGTTGGTGATACCGGCAACCACCGGGATCCCCGCCAGCGAGCCGACCAGGTCGGTGGAGGTGAGCAGCTTGTCGCGGAACCTGGTCTTGCCATCGCGGAAATCGACCGCCTTGGCCCGCAGCATCAGGTGCGGGAAATCCACGTTCCACTCGTGCGGGGGCACGTAGGGGCACTTGGTCAGGTAACACAGGTCGCACAGGTAGCAGTGCTCGACGACCTTGCCGTAGTCCTCCTTTGCCACACCATCGACTTCCATGGTGTCGGACTCGTCCACCAGGTCGAACAGCGTGGGAAAGGAATGACACAGGCTCACGCAGCGGCGGCAGCCATGGCAGATGTCGTAGACGCGTTCGAGTTCCTTGTCGAGCGCCTCCCGATCGTAGAAAGCCGGATCCTTCCAGTCTATGGGGTGCCTGGTGGGTGCCTCGAGGCTGCCTTCGCGCATGCTTGCTTACCTTTCCTGCTTGGCCGGCGCCGGGCCGGCGGAATTACCGTTGCTGTTACGGAAAAAGCCGGGCACGGGGCCCGGCTTTCCCGAATTGCTGCCTGGGACGATATCAGCCGTCCAGGCCATCCAGAGCCTTCTGGAAGCGGTTCGCGTGCGAACGCTCGGCCTTGGCCAGGGTCTCGAACCAGTCGGCGATTTCGTCGAAGCCTTCATCGCGAGCGGTCTTGGCCATGCCCGGGTACATGTCGGTGTACTCGTGGGTCTCGCCGGCAACAGCGGCCTTCAGGTTGTCGCCCGTGGCACCAATCGGCAGGCCGGTGGCCGGGTCGCCAACGGCTTCCAGGTATTCCAGGTGGCCGTGCGCGTGGCCGGTTTCGCCCTCGGCAGTGGAGCGGAACAGCGCGGATACATCGTTGTAACCTTCGACATCGGCCTTCTGGGCGAAGTACAGGTAACGACGGTTTGCCTGCGATTCACCGGCAAACGCTGCCTTCAGGTTGTCCTCGGTCTTGGAACCCTTCAGATCCATGTTGTGTCTCCCTCTGCTTGACTCGGTTGTGGATGGACGCGGCCACTCACGCCGCCGTTTAGACTAAGTCTAAACAGTCTAGGAACGCGCCCTCTGACTGTCAACACGCAGGCAGCGGGGCCGGGCTTGGTCTGTGGGCAGGTGGCGGCTACTATGCCGGGCTTGTTTGCCGGGGGACAACTGTGAGCAAAGACGACGAGACTTTCCGCTTCGAGACGGCGCTGGCCGAGCTGGAGCAGCTGGTGGAGGCCATGGAAGGCGATGACCTGTCGCTGGAGCAGGCCCTGAAGCATTTCGAGCGCGGTGTGCAGCTCACCAAGTCCTGCCAGCGGGCGCTGGGTGAGGCCGAACAGAAAGTCCGCATCCTGGTGGAAAAGGAAGGCGCCGCGGCGCTGGAGGAGTTCAACGCCGATGTCGACGCCGATGGCGACACCTGACACCGCGGCCGCCGTTTCCGGCCTGGCCGGGCACATGCAGATCTGCCAGCAGCGCATCGAATCGGCCCTGGCGGCCCGGCTGCCGGCCGCTGACGAACAGCCGCAGCGGCTGCACGAGGCCATGCGCTACAGCACCCTGGGCGGTGGCAAGCGCATCCGCGCCCTGCTTGTATATTTCGCCGGCCAGTGCACCGGCGCGGCGGACGAGTTCCTGGATGCGCCCGCCTGCGCCGTTGAACTCATTCATGCCTACTCGCTGGTGCATGATGATCTGCCCGCCATGGACGACGACGATCTGCGCCGCGGCCGGCCGACCTGCCATCGCGCCTTCGACGAGGCGACAGCGGTGCTGGTGGGCGATGCCCTGCAGACCCTGGCCTTTGAAATCCTCGCCGGCCCCGAACTGGCGGCATTGCCGGCGGACAAGCGCCTGCGCATGGTGGTGGAGCTGGCACGGGCCTCGGGCTCGCGCGGGATGGTCGGCGGCCAGGCCATTGATCTCGGCGCCGTCGGCACCATGCTCACGCTCGACGAGTTGCAAACCATGCACCTGTACAAGACCGGCGCCCTGATCCGGGTTGCCGTGCGCCTGGGCGCACTGTGCGGCGCTCGCTGGGACGAGGCCGCCGATGCGGCGCTCGACGAGTACGCGCGCTGCATGGGCCTGGCCTTCCAGATCCAGGATGACGTACTCGACGTGGAAGGCGACACCGCCGTCATCGGCAAGCCGCAGGGCTCCGACGACGCGCGCAACAAGCCCACCTATCCGAAGCTGCTCGGCCTGGACGGGGCCAAGCAGGCCGCCAGCGAACTGCATGCCCGCAGCATCGCCGCGCTGGCACCCTTCGGCGACGCTGCGGCGCCGCTGCATGACCTGGCGGGCTTCATCGTCGGCCGGGATCGCTGACGCGGCAGAATTCCGGCGCCCCGGCCTGCCGCGGGCGGCAGAATCCTGTCACCCGGGCCCGCTCCGGTCAGGCGGCAGACGCCGCCGCTGATCGCAAGCTGCTGTTTTCAAATGGTATCGCCGACCTGGCACGCAAGCTGCTAAGTACAACTTGCAAACCAGTCTTCCAGACTGTTGTGCTCCTCCCCTTTGGTCTTCGGGGTGCCCCAGGGCACCCCGTTCTTTTTTGTGCCTGCCCCACCGCGCTTACTTGCCCTCCCGCTCGGCTGCCTTGACCGCCTCCCAGCAGGCATCCATGCGCGCCAGCGATGCATCCGCCGGGCCCAGGCCGGCCTCGGCCAGCAGCGCCTCGACGCCGGCGAAGCGA
>CAYGQN010000262.1:0-302 GCA_964351795.1 uncultured Gammaproteobacteria bacterium | reverse complement strand
TTGCGATTGGCGGCGCGCAGCGCCTGCTCGGGGTCGACGCCGGCATGGCGCACGAGGTTGACGCAGGCGAACAGCAGATCACCGGCCTCCGCCAGCGTCTCCGCCGCATCGCCGTTGGCCATGGCAGCCGCCAGCTCGGCCAGTTCCTCCTCGACCTTGGCCTGCACCGGCGCCGGCCCGGGCCAGTCGAAGCCCACGGCCGCGGCGCGGCGCTGCAGCTTCGCCGCCCGCGTGAGTGCCGGCAGGGCCGTGCTGACACCGCTGAGCGCGCCCAGCGGCGCGCCGCCGGCCGCGGCTTCGCG
>CAYGQN010000261.1:0-6434 GCA_964351795.1 uncultured Gammaproteobacteria bacterium | reverse complement strand
GCCCCCGCCCCGCGCGGGGGCTTTTTTTCCAGCCGCAACAAGGCAATCATCCGTGCACGGCCGGCCATCGCTCATGCGCCGGCCGCCGTCAGGGCCAGCGCCGGAACCCGGCCCGCGTCCGGCCCGGCCGATGGGAAACCGCGTTGGAGCAGGAATCCATGATGGAACAGGAATGCATGACACCCGGGCCTGACTGCATCCGCCCGACCCAGGCAGGCGCCCGCCGGCAGGCCGGCCGCACCGCGATGCGGCTTGTCGTCGCGCCATGCCGGCAACCCCGGCGGCACAGGCGCCGGAACTGGCCACCCTGTCCGGCCGGCTACCCGGGGCACAGACCGCTGCCCCCGTCACGGCTGCAGCCACGGCGCAGGGAAGCGGCCGACTGACATGCTTGTTTTCGTCTACGGCACGCTCAAGCGCGGCTTCCCGAACTACCACGAGGGCCTGGCCGACGCCCGTTTCATCTGCGACTGCCTGACCGTCGAGCGCTGGCCCATGTACATCCAGGGCCGCTGGTTCGCGCCGGCGATCCTGCCCGAGCCCGGCCTCGGCCATCGCATACGTGGCGAACTGTTCGACGTCGAAACCCACGTCTTGCAGCGGCTTGATGTCATCGAATTCGTGGGCCGGCCGGGTGGCTACCATCGCCGCGAGATCCTGGTCGAGCGCAGCGACAGCGCCGAGCAGTTGACGGCGCTGGCCTACATGCGCCGCCGCGGCGAGGTTGAAGCCTTCCACGGGGATCCGATCGACTGCTACCAGGACGACCGCTACCTGCATCGCACGCAGCGGCCGGGCTACCGGGGCGACTGACGGCCGCGGTTGTGGCCGGCACCCGCGCTGGCCGCGGGGCGTCACGGCGCCGCTTCCGCGGCCCCCGCTTGCGCGTGCGAGGGAGCCCCCGCTACCTGCCGCCGGGGGCCGTCACGCGGCGCGCACGCCCTTGCCTGGAAGGCCGCCGGCCTCCCCCGGCGCCAGTGGACAAGCCCGCACAATGATGCTTGGATGCGGTCCCTTGTCAGGCGCAGCACGCAGGAGCCCCACCGTGGATCAGCCCTTACGTTTCGGCATTTTCATGGCCCCCTTCCACGCCGCGGGCGAAAACCCCACCCTGGCGCTGGAGCGGGATCTCGAACTGGTCCGCTGGCTGGACCACCTGGGTTACGACGAAGCCTGGTTCGGGGAACACCACTCCGCGGGCAGCGAGATCATCGCCGCGCCCGAGATATTCATCGCCACCGCCGCCGAGCGCACCCGCCATATCCGCCTGGGCACGGGTGTGATCAGCGTGAGCTATCACAATCCGCTGTGGGTGGCCGAGCGGATCGTCATGCTCGATCACATCACCCGCGGCCGCGCCATGCTCGGGGTGGGCCCGGGGGCACTGCCCACCGACGCGCAGATGATCGGCCTGGAGCAAAGCGAAACCCGTGAACTGCTTGAGGAAGGCTTCGACGTCATCATGCACCTGCTCACCAGCGAAGAGCCGATCACGTTCAGGAATTCGCGCTGGGACCTGCGCGATGCCCGTCTGCACCTGCGCCCCTACTCCAACCCGCTGTTCGACATAGCCGTGGCCGCCGTGGCCTCACCCTCCGGGCCCCGGCTGGCGGGCAAGCACGGCGTCGGCCTGCTGTCGATCGGCGCGACCCAGGCCGCCGGCTTCGATGCCCTCGCCCTGCACTGGGACGTGATGGAAGAGCGCGCCGCCACCTTCGGGACCACGGTGGATCGCAGCCAGTGGCGCCTGGTGGGCCTGGTGCATTGCGCCGAAACGCGCGAGCAGGCCTACCGCGAAGTGGAATTCGGCATCGAGGCCTGGTTCCGCTACTTCCAGAGGGTCGCCGCCTTCCCGCAGATGGCCGTGCAGGGCAGCAACGTGCGCGAGATGATCGACTACGTGAACGAATCGGGCATCGGCGCCATTGGCACGCCGGATGATTGCGCGGCGCAGATCCGTCGCCTGGAGGCGCAATCGCGTGGCGGCTTCGGCGCCTACCTCATGCTTGCCCACGAATGGGCCAACACCGAGGCCATGCGCCGCAGCTTCGAGCTCATCGCCCGCTATGTGATGCCCGAGTTCAAGCTGCAGTCGCGCAGCACGCTCGCCGCTGCCGACCGCGCCGAGGCATCGCGCGAGACGCTGGCAGCGGCCTCCAGCAAGGCGGTGGATGCCATGCGCGAGAAACACGAGCGGGAAGTCGCAGCGCGTGTGAAGAGCTGAGCGAAGGTGCCCTGGCAGGAACTGCTGGCAGCCAACCTGGCGGTAGCGCTGGGTGCCCTGGTGCAGGCCGCCACCGGGGTCGGTGGCGGCTTCGTCATGGTGCCGCTGCTCGCCTGGATCAACCTGGCGCTGATCCCGGCGCCCATCATGTTCGCCAGCCTCATCCTGTCCTGCCTGATGATGATTCGCGGCCGTGCCCACATGAATGTCGGCCTGGCCGCCTGGATGCTGCTGGGGCTGGTCCCGGGTTCGATACTCGGCGCCTGGCTGCTCACCGCCATCGGCTGGCAGGGTCTGGGCGTATTGTTCGCCGTCATGATCCTGCTGGCCGTGGGCATTTCCGCCATCCGCCTGCATCCACGACTGAACCGGCGCAACGCGCTGCTGGCCGGTGCCGTCGCCGGCACCATGGGCGCCAGCGCCGGCATCGGCGCACCGGTGATGGCCCTGATGCTGCAGGACCAGGCGGGTGTGCAGATGCGCGCCAACCTCGCCGTCCTGTACACCGGGGCCAGCCTCATCATGCTCGCCATACTGGCGCTGTTCGGGCGTTTCGGGGCCGGGGAGGCGATTACGGGCATCACGCTGATGCCGGGCTTCATCGCCGGCTTCGTGTTCGCCGGCCGGCTGCACCGGCACGTGGATGCCGGCCGCAGCCGGCCGGTGGTGCTGGCCCTGTCGGCCCTCGCCGCGCTCAGCCTGCTGGGGCGAAGCTTTTGAGCGCCGGCGCCGGCAAGGCACTGGCCGCCGCGCTGTGCCTGGCGCTGGCGCCGGCCGCCGGCGGGGCCGGCGCCACCGTGCAAGTGATCGAGAACCTGCGCTTCCTGGAAGGGGTATGGTCCACCGAATGCCCCGGCGGGCACATGATCTTCTTCCGCGACCAGGGCCAGTTGCGCCAGCGTGGCTTCCTGATCCTCACCGACCTGTCGCTGTCGGCTGCCGAGATGGTGCCGACCACGCCGCTGGCGGTGCAACGCAGCGGCACGCGCATGGTGCTCACCGCCGAGGCGGTACTCAATGGCCAGCGGGTGCTGAACATCGGGCACTTCGACCAGGTGCGCGATGACCACATGCGCATGGTGCGGGTGATTGCCTGCTTCGGCGAGGAATGCCGCGAGACCCGCCTGTCGCGGGAACTGCAACGCTGCGGCGACTCCTGAGCGGGCCTGCGCCGCAGGTGCGCGGGGCGCCGCCGCGGCAGGGGCCCCGCCCGGGTCAGCGGCGCCCGGGTACCGCGCCAGCGGGACGCCTCATGCAGCCAGGCGCTGCGCCAGGCTGCGGGCCGGGTAGTCCGCCGCCGCCGCCTTGACGTGCAGGCGCAGGGCGAAGCGCGAGCGCGGGTCGGACGGGGTTTCGATGTCGTAGTCGACCGGCCCGAACAGCTTCTGAACCAGCTCACCGACCAGCAGCGTCACCGCTTCATGGCTCTGGGCATCGTTGCGGGCATGCAGGCGATCGTTGACGAAGATTTCCAGCGTGGTGGTATCGGCCGCCAGGCGCTCGCTCATGCCCGGCTCCTCCAGCAGCATGGCCAGCGCCGTCAGCGCGCGCCCGGCCGTGCGGGCAAGACGCTCGGCAGCGGTGCCGGGCTGATAGCGCTTGGCGTAGTACACCATGCCGCGCAGGCCATCGGTGTCATCCAGAGCGTAGTTGCCCTCGTGGGCGACCAGCAGAACCCCCGGCCCCTCGGGTACATGGGAGTAATCGGCCACGTCGATCAGCAGGCCGGGCAGGCTGCCCGCCTGGATCCAGCGCTGGAACACGGCGGAGACCTCATCGGCTGTCATCGGCGCCCGCTCCTGCACCAGCACTTTCACACCGAACTTGTGGATCTGTTCCGCGCTCATGCCGCGTTCGCCTCCTTGTCTTCACGCCCGGCATCCACCAGGCGGGCGTTGCAGGCGTGCGCCGCCTCGATGAACAGCTGTGCCTCCTCCACCAGGTGGCGGGCACCGTCGCGGCTGAAGACGCGATCGCTGTCCTCGTGGCGCCGGAACAGGTACATGGCGAACTTGCCCCCGGCGAAGCGATCCTGGAACAGGCCGGTCTCCATGAAACGCTCGCGGAACTCCCGCACGACATCATCGGCGTTCTGGCCGACGTCCTGGAACTGCAGCCGCACCAGGCCCCGGGCAGCCTGCACCATGGCCGCGTAGGCGGTTTCATCCGCTCGCTGCCAGTCCTGCTCGTCCAGGGCCACGCCGGCCTCGAAGTACAGTCGCTCGGCCGCCTGCAGGTCGAAGTCGATCATCGATACCACTTCGCCGGCGCACTCGCCCACGCCGATGTCGGCGATGGTGAATTCGCGGGTGTCGCGCCAGTCCGTGTACAGCTCGGGCGCCTCGGCGTACGAGGGCACGGCGCTGAACTCATCGACCACCTTCTTCAGCTCGCGCTTGCCAAGGCGCTGCGTGAAGGCCTGGAAGCTCTCCTGGCCTTCGCGCTCGGCCAGGTACTTGGTGGTGATGCGATCAATGAAGTCCGGCACCCGCTTGGACGGAATGGCACCGATGGGCAGGCCATACGCGCTTGCTTTATGCTGCGAGTGGCCAGCGAGCAACACCCGGAAATGCGGCACTGTCGTGCCACCGACCTTGCGGGTCACCCCGTAGAAGCCGAGGTCCGCCAGGTGATGCTGGCCGCAGGAATTGAAGCAGCCGCTGATCTTGATCTTCAGGTTCTGGACGGCAGCATCCATCTGCAGGTAGCGCGCGCCGAGGCGCTCGAGCAGCGTCGCCGCCAGGCCGCGCGAGGCGGCGATGCCGAGCTTGCAGGTATCGGTGCCCGGGCAGGAGGTGATGTCGATGATCGTACCGGCACCCGCCGCCGCCAGGTGGGCCGCCTTGAGCGCCTCGTACACGGCCGGCAGATCGGCCTGCGCAATCCAGCGCAGCACGATGTTCTGCTCCACCGTGAGACGGATGTTCTCGCCCGAGTACTCACGCGCGATGTCGGCCAGGTCCCGCAGCTGGCGGGCCGTGATGTCCCCGAGCGGCAGCGACACGGTGACCATGGCGTAACCGGGCTGGCGCTGGGCCATGGTGTTCGACTGCAGCCAGGTCGCGAAGGCCGGATCGCGCCCGGCATGGGTGAGCGCAGCCGGGTCACGCACCGGTTCCTCGCGGTAGGCGGCCACGTCGTCCAGGTAGCCTGCCCAGCGCTCGTCGTGGGGCAGGATCGCGCGCTCGGCGAACACCAGCTGCCGGAATTCCTCGATACCGAGCTTGTCCACCAGGAACTTCAGGCGCGCACGGCCACGGTTGCGCTTCTCGCCCAGCCGGGCGAACACCCGGGCGATGGCCTGCGACAGCGGCAGGATCTCTTCCTCGGCGACCGCCTCGGCGAGCAGCTTCGCCTCGTAGGGCACCGCGCCGAGGCCCCCGCCGACGTACATGTCGAACACGCGGCGCTGGCCTTCAGACTCGTCGACCAGCCGCCCCACCAGGCCGATGTCGTGCATGTTCACCAGCCCGCAGGCCTCGGCCGGGCAGCCGGAGAAGGCAATCTTCACCTTGCGGCCGAAGTCCTGTGCATCCGGGTGGCCGAGCAGGAAGAATGCCAGGCCGCGGGCATAGGGCGTGACATCGAATGCCTCGCTGCTGCACACGCCGGCCTTCGGGCAGGCGGTGACGTTGCGCACCGAGTTGCCGCAGGCCTCCTGCGTGGTGATGCCCACGGCCGCCAGGCGCCGCATCATGTCCACGGTGTCGTCGATGTGCAGGTAGTGCAGCTGGAAGTCCTGGCGGGTGGTCACGTGCGCGATGCCGTCGGAGTACTCCTCGGCCAGCTCGGCCATGAGTTCGAGCTGCGCGCTGTTCATCCCGCCGAAGGGAATCTTGATGCGCTGCATGCCCGGGGCATCCCACAGGGTGTCGGGACCCTTGAGCAGCTCGGCGGAGGGGAATTCCAGGCGCCGCACCTGGATGCCGTCGTGGCGCTGGCCGTTGTCGTAGCGCTGACCGTACACGCCCTGGCGCAACCGGGTCTCGGCGAAGATCTTGTCGTCGACGCGGCCCTGGCGCTTGAGGTTGACCTGCGTTTCGAACACGTCGACGTTGGCGCCGATATCGGCCGGAATACGGTCGATCAGAACTTCCTTCCAGGTGGACATCACGGTACCCCGCTTGCGATTTTGCGGCGCACCTTAGCAACGGCACCCGGTACCAGAAAGAAATCAATTCGAATATTTTATGCAAATTCGGCCTTAGGC
>CAYGQN010000260.1:0-6443 GCA_964351795.1 uncultured Gammaproteobacteria bacterium | reverse complement strand
CCATTGATGGTCAGGGTCTTGGCCAGACTCTTCTCACCCGCGTTGGCGAGATCCTCGCTGCCGATCTCAGCCGCCTGTTCGGGCTTTCGGCACCGCGCATCCACGTCTGCGGCCTGAACCCGCACGCCGGCGATGGCGGCCACCTGGGCCACGAGGACGAGGCCATCATCGCGCCGGCGATCGCAGCGCTGCGGGCCGCCGGAATCGATGCCGTCGGCCCACTGCCCGCGGACACCGCCTTCACACCACCGCGGCTTGCCGAGTGCGCGGCCACCCTGGCCATGTACCACGACCAGGGCCTGCCGGTGATCAAGCACCTGGGTTTCGGCCGGGCCGTCAATGTCACCCTCGGGCTGCCGATCCTGCGCACCTCGGTGGACCACGGCACGGCCCTGGACCTGGCCGGCACCGGACGGGCCGAGGCCGGCAGCCTGGCGGTCGCCCTGCGCCTGGCCATCTCCCTGGCCGGGCCGGGACAGCCCTGAGCCGTGGCGCGCAAGCGCTTCGGGCAGCACTTCCTGACGGACGCGGGCATCATCGCCGGCATCGTCGAGTGCATCGACCCACGACCAGGAGAGGCCCTGGTGGAAATCGGCCCGGGCACCGGCGCGCTTACCTGGCCGCTGCTGGCACAGTGTCGGGAACTGGACGTCATCGAGCTGGATCGTGACCTGGTGGCACGCCTGGAGGCCCGGCCGCCTGGTGATGGAAGCATCCTGCGGGTACACGCCGGTGATGTGCTCGGCTTCGACTTCATGGCGCTGGCACGGGGCCGCCAACTGCGTGTGGTGGGCAACCTGCCCTACAACATCTCCACGCCGCTGTTGTTCCACCTGCAGAGCCAGCGTGAGGCCATCGCCGACATGGTCTTCATGGTCCAGCACGAAGTGGCCGCCCGCCTCTGCGCGGCGCCCGGGACCCGGGCCTGGGGCCGGCTGGGCGTCATGTTCGCGCTGGATTTCCAGACCGAGTATTGCTTCACGGTGCCGCCGGAGGCCTTCAATCCACCGCCCCGGGTGAACTCGGCCATCATCCGGATCCGGCCGCTCGGCACGCCGCTGGCCGGCGCGGACAGGAGCATGCTGACACGACTGGTCAGCGCCGCCTTCAACCAGCGGCGCAAGACGCTGCGCAATGCCCTGGCAGGGCTGGCCGGCCCCGAGTGCCTGCTCGCGGCCGGTATCGATCCCTCGCTTCGCGCCGAGACACTGGCCGCGGCGGATTTCGTCCGCCTGGCCGACTGCATTGTCGAGGCAGGCGACCCGGTACAGAAGCTCACTTAGGCACGTAAGCTCGAAACCTTGTAAATTACAGCGCTAAGCCGCTGATGTGAAAGCGGCACGAAATTACCCACAGAAGCTGTGGATAAGTCTGTGAATGACGTGTCGGGAAGCATCTCTGCAGACCCTGTTTATTACGTTTCTTTTAAATTGGTCATTTTTTAGCCACCTGAAAATAGATAAATAAAATCAACAGGTTGAGATATCCACTCGGCGATGTCACGGAAGCCGGACGGTGAACGGCCCAACCGCTGGCGGTGATTCGGGAAAATGTGCATAAAAACGACAGCAGGGCTTGAAAAGGGGGGGCAATCATGTTCCAAGAGCCTCCCCTGCTGAGGCGCCTGGCGGCGCGGCTGAGCCTGCCCGGGAAGCTTGCCGGGATGCTGGTAACGTGGCTGGTGCCGCTGCTGGTGCTGGTGATTGCCTGGGACGTTGGTGCCCGCTACCTGTTCAACCAGGGCTCGGTCATGCTGCAGGAGCTGGAGTGGCACCTGTTCGCGGCCATCTTCCTGCTCGGCAGCGCCTGGACCCTGCACCAGGACGAGCATGAGCGGGTCGACATGGTCTACCGCAGCGAGCGACTGGGCGAGCGACACCGAGCACTGATCAACCTGCTTGGCTGCCTGCTGTTCCTGCTGCCGTTCTGCCTGCTCATCGTCGTGCATTCCTGGGATTTCGTGGCCGTCGCCTGGCGAATCGAGGAAGGCTCGCCCGACCCCGGCGGCCTGCCCGCGCGCTGGATCATCAAGGCGGTGCTGCCGGTCGGCTTCGTACTGCTGCTGCTGGAGGGCCTGGCAATGGCCCTGCGCAACCTGGCATTCCTGCTGGAGACCCGCTGAGCCCATGCTGGCCCTGCTGATGTTCGCGGTTGCCATCCTGGCCCTGCTCGCCGGGTTCCCGGTGGCCTTCACACTTGGGGCCGTGGCCCTGCTGTTCGGCGCCATCGGCCTGGGTGTGGAGTTCTTCGCCCTGCTCCCGCACCGCGTCTGGGGCATCATGACCAACTTCACCCTGCTGGCCGTGCCCCTGTTCGTGTTCATGGGGGTGGTCCTCGAGAAATCCGGCCTGGCCGCTGATCTCATCGAATCCATGGGCAGGCTGTTCGGCCGGCTGCGCGGCGGCCTGGCCATTTCGGTGGTACTGGTGGGTGGCCTGCTGGCCGCCACCACCGGGGTGGTCGGGGCCACGGTGGTCACGATGGGCATCATCGCCCTGCCGGCGATGCTCCGGCATGGATACGATCCAGCCCTGGCCAGCGGCACGGTGGCGGCCGCCGGCACCCTGGGTCAGATCGTGCCGCCCAGCATCGTGCTGATCCTGCTCGGGGACGTCATGGGCGTGCCGGTCGGCCGGCTGTTCGTTGGGGCGGTCGCGCCCGGTTGCCTGCTCATCGGCCTGTTCATCATGTACCTGGCGTATACCGCCTGGCGCCATCCGCAGCGGGCGCCGGCCATCCCGCAGGATTCCGGGCTGCCGCTCGGCAGGATCGCGCGAAGCCTGTTTCCGCCACTGTTGCTCATCATCGCCGTGCTGGGGTCCATATTCTTCGGGGTTGCCTCCCCGACCGAGTCCGCGGCCATCGGCGGTCTGGGCGCGGTGCTGCTGGCAGCGGCCAGCGGCAGGCTCAGCCTGACACTGGTGCGCGAGGCCGGCGGGACCACCGCACGGCTCACCAGCATGGTGTTTCTCATCCTCATCGGCGCCACGGCCTTCGGGCTCATTTTCCGCGGCCTCGGCGGTGATCGCCTGGTGTACGAGTTCTTCAGCGGCATGCCGGGGGGCTACTGGGCCTTCATCGCCGCCAGCATGCTGCTGTTGTTCGTACTGGGATTTTTCCTGGATTTTCTGGAGATACTGTTCATCGTGGTGCCGGTGCTGACGCCCATCGCCGCGCACCTGCAGGTGGATTTGCTGTGGTTTGCGGTGCTTATTGCGGTCAACCTGCAGGCGTCGTTCATCACGCCGCCGTTCGGCTTCTCGCTGTTCTACCTGAAGGCCGTGGCACCGCCCGAGGTGACGGTGCAGAACCTGTATCGCGGGATCCTGCCGTTCATCGTCATCCAGGTCATCGCCATTGCCGCCCTCGCGGCTTTCCCGCGCATCACGCTATGGCTGCCCGACCTCATGGACCGGCTGCAGGGGCTGTAGCACTGCCGGCACGCAGCGCGTTGATGACCGGTTCGGTGGCCGGCCGGCTTCCACGCCACACGAACCAGCTTTCGGCGGCCTGCTCGACCAGCATGCCGAGCCCGTCGCTCGCCTGCACGGCGCCACCGGCGCGCGCCCAGCCAAGAAAGGGCGACGCGGCAGCGCCGTAGGACAGGTCGTAACATCGGCATCCGCCGAGCTGCGTCGGCGCCAGCACGAACGTGTCACTGTCATGTCCAGCGGAAGTGGCGTTGATGATCACGTCGCCGGCGGCCGGTGCGAGCGCCTCGAAGCCACAGGTGTCGATCGGCCCGCAGTCGGCCAGATCGCGGGCCAGCTGCTGTGCGCGCTCGCGCGTACGGTTGGCAATGACGAGCCTGCCGGCACCGGCCCCGAACAGGGGCCCCACGATACCGCGTGCGGCACCGCCGGCACCGATGACCAGCACCCGGACACCGGAGAGGTCGATACCCATGTTCGCGCGCAGGTCCTGCACCAGCCCGTAGCCATCGGTATTGTCCCCGGCGAGCGTGCCGTCGGCTCGGAAACTCAAGGTATTCACCGCCCCGGCGAGACGCGCACGCGCGGTCAGCGCGTCAGCCAGCCGATAGGCATCTTCCTTGAACGGCACGGTGACGTTCAGGCCGCGCACACCGGCTTGTCGCAGGCGCGCCAGCGCTGCGGCGAGCGCCCCTGGCGCCACCAGCTCGGCGGTATACACCACCTGCTCACAGAGCTGTGCGGCAAAGGCAGCGTGGATGCGCGGCGACAGGCTGTGTGCGATCGGGTTGCCGACCACGCAGTAGCGTGCGTCGGCGGCAGTGGTTGACGGGCTCATTGCGGGGGCAGACGGGCAGCCGAGACGCGGCCCGGGGCGCTGGCGCTAGCCGGCTGCCTGGGCTTCCTTTTGCGCATGCTCGACCAGGCCGCCCTTGAGCACGTAGACCTCGAAGCCCCGCTCGCTGAGCAGGAAGGCGGCGGCGGAGCTGCGACGGCCGGTGTCGCAGTAGATGATGTAGGTCTTGTCCGACGGGAGCGAATCCGCTTTCAGGCGCAGCATGAACAAGGGGATGTTGACGCTGCCGGGAATGGCTGATTCCTTGTGCTCGGCCTCCAGGCGCACATCCAGCCAGACAGCGCCCTCGGCCACCTTGCGTTCGGCCTCCTCGAAGGCCAGCCAGGACAGCATGGGCTCCTTCAGCAGGGCATTGAAGTCATCCTTGGACAAGCGCATCAGCGTGCCGTCGGTGGTCATGGTGATGGTGGCGTTGCGCTTGGCTTCGGAAAGCAGCGCCTCCTCGCCGAAAGCGTCACCGTCGCCGAGCTGCGCCAGCGGCAGCTCCGACCCCGTCTTGGACTTGCGGGTTACCTTGGCCTTGCCGGACTTGATGATGTAGTAGAAATCACCCTCGTCGCCCTGGTTGATGATGACCTCATCGCTGCGCACGGGTACTTCCTGCATGCGCATGAACATGGCCTGGATATTGGCCGGCGGCACCTGCAGGAATGCCTGCGATTGCAGGATGCGGGTCATCCAGTCGCCATTGTCTCCGTCCTCGCCGTCGTCCTCCATCGAGATCTCGCTGACCTCGATGCCGGAGAGCTGGTCCCAGGTGAGCATGATGTCCAGCAGGTCGCTGTCGAAGCGCGTGACCTTGCACGCGGTGCGCGTGGTTGCCGTGGCGCGACGCGGCTGCTGGTTGGCGAGTGGATGGCGGGCAGCGTCGGAACCGCCGCGAATCATCTGCGTACCCTGGTCGGACTCGAGTGTGACCTCACCCTCCAGCAGATAGGTCGTTTTGCGATCGACCTCGCCCTGCCGGAATATCACCTGGCCGGCGCCGAACTGCTCGACGACTGCCTTGCCCGCGAGTTCCTGGAAGTTCTCGGCATTGAGCCCGCTGGGCGGAACCAGCGTCTTCAGGGTGTCCTTGTCGACCAGCTTGCCGTCTACCATTTACGCTCTCGCCAATAGTGCGCCTGATGTGGCGCCGGTACCGCATGTGGGTTGTTGCATTTTACGGTAAGCCCTGCATTTTTGCAGGGTTTCCCCTCTGGCGCCAGCGTCGGCGGAGGCGAATTCACCAGGCTTTACCGTGCCGGCCCGGGCACGAATACCGGGTGAATCATGCCGCCTCGGCAAAACATCCAACGGGCAGGGCTCCGGGGCAGCCGGTGGCGCCATCGGCGGGCCTGTGGCACGTCTGCAAGGGAAGCGGACAGACAGCGACGGACCCTGGCCGCAGGGCCATTCAGCGCTGCCGTCCGCGCCATCCCCTCCCTGACGCGAGCGGTTGGTGCCTGCGGGCCGCGACAGGCGCCGCTGCACACCCGCCGCCGGCAGGACCATGCCCGGGACAGCGGTCAGATAATGTAGCCGCGCTCTTCGTGTTCGGCGACGTCCAGGCCGGACGTTTCGGTTTCGCGGCTCACGCGCAGGCCCACCGTGGCATCCAGCACCTTCAGCAGCACCCAGGTGGCAATGCCGCACCAGGCGGCGGTGGCCACAACACCGATTGCCTGTACGGCGAGCTGGTCGACAATACCGCGACCCTCGGCCAGCCCCGTACCACCGAATTGCGCGGCCACGAACACACCGGCCATGAGGGTGCCGATGATGCCGCCCACACCATGCACGGGAAACACGTCGAGGGAATCGTCGATCACCAGGCGACGCTTGATGTACTGGGTGGCGAAATAGCAGACCACGCCCGCCACCAGGCCGATCACCAGTGCAGCACCCGGGCCGACAAAGCCGGAAGCCGGAGTGATGGTTCCCAGGCCGGCGACCATGCCGGTCACGATGCCAAGGACGCTGGGCTTGCCATGACGCAGCCACTCCACCGCCATCCAGGCGAGCGAGCCCGCGGCGGCCGACAGGTGGGTCACCAGCAATGCCATACCGGCGCTGCCGTCGGCGGCCAGGGCGCTGCCGGCATTGAAGCCGAACCAGCCCACCCAAAGCATGGCGGCACCCGTCACGGTCATGGTGAGGTTGTGCGGGGGCATGGC
>CAYGQN010000259.1:0-6455 GCA_964351795.1 uncultured Gammaproteobacteria bacterium | reverse complement strand
CCGAATAATCCGCCGCCGCCTGCGTCGTACCAACCGATTCCCGCTCGAGCAGCTCCAAAAGGGCTGCCTTTACGGCTCCCACCTCGTCGGCACAAGCCACGCCGTACCCTCCCGACTCGAGCAACGCCTGCGTGGCTCCCTCGCCGCCAATGAGCAGGATCGGCCTGCCGGTGGCAATGTACTCGTAGATCTTCGCCGGTATCTGCAATGGAAAACCCTGCTGCAGCACCAGCAACATGCCGGAGCCCTTCATTAGCCGGATACATTCATCATAAGGGACCGCGGGCCGGCGGCGGACAATGCCGGCTTCCTCCAGCCTTGTGAGTACATCGGCCAGTGCCGGCTCGATTTGAGCCCAGGGCCCGGTGAAGGTCACCGTGAGCTGCTCGGCGCTGAGCTGCCCGGCGGACCGCAGCTCATCCAGCGCGGCTATCAGGGAACGCGGCATCCGCTGCCGGGAAACGGAGCCGAAGTAGCAAAGATCAAGTGGACCGTCCGGTTCCGTCGGCCCTGCGTCAACCGAGTCCAGCAGCCTGAGCAACTGCCCGTTGATGCCGTTGGTGATCGCCACGAATTTCCCGGCGTTCTCAGGGTATTCGGAACAGAACCAGTCCCGCAGTGCCGGTGTGTTGGCCACCACCACCGTAGCGCTGTCCACGACGAAGCGCTCCAGCTTCCTGGCTTGCGCCTGCAGGCTGGGAGCACCGCCAATCTTGGTGTTCACCGTCCACGGATCCCGAAAATCAGCCACGAAGGGCACACGCTGCGATGCCGCTATCCGGGCGCCAGCGAGCAGCGACGACCAGGGGCTGCCGGTGGCAAACACCACCTCCGGCGCATGGTTCCCTCGGAGTTTCCGGCCGTATTTCGTCGCCGTTCGCGCCCAGTCCTTCTGCTGGTCTGGAAACATGAAGGCCCGTTCCAACAGGAGCTTTCGCGTTCGTCCAAGGAGCGACCCATTTCCGGCTCGGCCGGATGACGTGGTCTGATCGGCGGGTGATACGGCGGAGCCAGAACGCTCACTGGGCCGCAATCGGTCGCGGGCCCGCAGCGCGGCAACCCGCCAGTCCGTGTAAGCCAGCCGGGTTACCTGGACGTCGTCTGGAACCAGTTTTACAAGCGAATCATCCACGGCTGCCGGCGGCTGCACGCTCTCCGGTCGCGTCGTGAGCACATGCGTCCGGAAGCCGTGTTCGCCCAGGTGGGCCGTGAAGCTCGCCGGGCGCACGGAGCCACTCACCACGGTGGGTGGGAAGAAATAGGCCAGCATGAGCAGGTTCTTGGACATTTCAGATGAGGTCCTGGCGCACGGTCAGCGCCCCACGATCATGGCCTGGGGATTGCTCCACGGGACCACGCTACCGCCGTAGGGATCAGGGCTTCTGTCCAAGCTAGTCCTGAGCCTTGTTCGCACGCTCCCGCTCGAATTCGGCCTTCTTGATCTTCTCCAGCGTCATTTCCAGCAACTGGCGATTGAACGATATGAGGTCAGCCACCAGGCCAATGAGGAAACTCATCGCCCCCAGCACCACGAATACCCCACCGAGGATAAGCGACTGAATGTGCCCTTCCCCCGCCCCCAGCAGGTAGAAATACAGGAAGCGCGCAATGGGAATGAAGCCAATCAGCGAGAACACCAGGCCGATGGCAAAGAACACCCGCAGCGGCTGGTACATGGCGTACATGCGGATAATCGTGCTCGCCTGCCGGGTGATGAAGTCCGGAATGCTCTTGAACAGGCGTGATTCGCGTGTTTTGGGGTTGGTTCGAACCGGTACCGACAACACGGCGATGTCCCGCTTGCCGGCCTGGATCACGGTTTCAATCGTGTAGCTGAACGGGGACACGATGTTCAGCTTGATGGCCGCCTCCCGGGAAAAGGCCCGGAACCCACTGACCGTATCGGGCACGTACACCCCGGCCAGACGCCGGACCACACCGCTTCCTACGCTTTGCAGCAGCTTCTTCAGGGGCGAGAAATGCTCGATCTTGGCGGTCTGCCGGTCCCCCACCACAATATCCGCCCGACCCTCCAGCACGGGCTTCACCAGCTTCGGGATATCGGCTCCGACGTACTGGTTGTCCGCATCCGTGTTGACAATGATATCCGCCCCCAGCCGAACGCAATGCTCGATGCCACGCCGGAACGAGCGCGCCAGGCCGATGTTCTGGGTATTGCTGAGAACATGGTCCACCCCGATTTCCCGCGCCACGGCCACCGTCCGGTCAGAACAGCCGTCGTCGATGACCAGAATCTCGACCTTGTCGATGCCTTCGATTTCACGCGGAATGTCTGCCACCGTCTGCGGCAGCACCTCTTCCTCGTTGTAACAGGGTATCTGGACGATGAGTTTCATCGGCGCACCCACCGGGAGGTCTCATGAACCAAGGGAGACTGAAAGAAACTGGGAAACACCATGCAAGCGCTCACACTTATCCTCGTATTTGATGACCAACCACCCAACAGCCGCTGCCTGACCATTCGCAACATAGCGACCGGCCGGTTCTGCTACTTTAACAATGATTTCACAGCTTTACGGCTTTTCCTGCTACATCCTTCTCCAAAGTACTGTTCCGGACAGGATTTAACATTCTCCATGGCCAGCTAAAGTAAACTCCACTCCGGTTGGATACCTATTCGGACGGCATGAGCGCCCGAACAGTGAAATACATAATGGCAAATCGTGCCGCAGGCAGGTACACGCCCCAGCAGCGACCAGCGATTGGCAAAGCCAGACCACACAAGGAACCGAGATGTCGAAATCACAGCACAAGCCCCTCGTCGGCGATGACGGCTTTGTCGCGGGCAACTACTACGACAAATACGGCACCAGCAACCCGATGGCCCGCCATCTCATGCAGCAGTTCACGAACAGCGTCCTTGAGTTGCTTCAGATGGTCCCCGCAGTGACCAAGATCCATGAAATCGGATGTGGTGAAGGGCATTTTTCGAGCCATTTCGCCGGGGCCTGCAAGCAACTTCGAAGTACGGATATCTCCTCCGACTGTGTTGAGCTTGCGAAGCAGAAAGCCAAAGCTTCCGGGTATTCGGCGGAAATCCTCACGCGCGATCTGCACGATATGCGCGTGGACGAAGACAAGGCCGAGCTAGTTGTCTGCTGCGAAGTTCTGGAGCATGTGGAAGGCCCCGAATCCGCGGTTCGCAAACTTGCCGAACTTGCCGACCCATACCTGATTGCCAGCGTTCCGCGAGAGCCACTCTGGCGCGTGCTCAACTGCGCACGCGGTAAATACCTCAGTGACCTCGGCAACACACCAGGGCACATCAACCACTGGTCACGGGCCGGCTTCGTGAGCCTGCTGTCAGCCGAGTTCGAGATTATCGAGGTCCGCACGCCCCTGCCATGGACCATGGTGCTTGCCAAGGTCAGGGCCGATAAACGCTAGCATCGAGATCAGACTCTGGGGTAACTCGGTGAAAAACACACGCCTGTTGATAATGGGTCCAAGCTCTGGCGGGTCAATCCTCAGAAAAGTGCGCCGCCAAGGCAGGCTGAGCAGAATGTCACGCCGCCCTCCCCGCAGGCGCCTGCATCTACGTCACCCCGCCCCCGTTCTGGCAAGTTCCGTGGGCTCCAGAGCGTAGGTGAGGCCGTAAACCAGCAGGTCTGCGCCGGTCGTAAGGATCCTGACGACCACGAACAGCTCCGCAGCCACTGATGCGCCCAGAACCGGCCCATAAATCGTGAAAAGCACGATTTCCCGGATTCCGAGCCCCCCGGGTGCGCCAGGAATCACAAACCCCGCAACCCACGCCAGGGCGAAACCACCGGCGAAATCAAGTGGCGTTGGGGCAGCAACCGCAGGCCAAAGAAGCGACAAGGTCAGGTACAGCGTCAGACCGAACAGCAGGTAGGCCATGACATTGAGAAGTACGCACCGACCAATCCGGCCGATGGTGAAAGCCGCCGACCAGCCCGCGAAATAGCTCTCCAAAGCACTACGAAAGCGCAAGAGGAAATACCCGGCAAACACGGCTACTGCGAGTGCCAGCAGCGTCATTGGCGAGGCTTCCAGCCTGGGCAGCCCTATCGAATAACCGCCGATAATCGCACTGGTGCCGCCAACGAGCGTGGCTACCACAAGCATGATGGCGGTTTCGATGGATATGGAAATCCCGCAGTCCTTCAGTGAAACTCCGAACTGCTTGCACAGCGCCGCCCTCCCCACGTAATGAAAGACGTTTCCCGGCAGGTACTTGGCTATCTGCGATCGGCCATAGATGTACAGGCTGCGCCTCAGGGAAAGATTAAACCGCGACGAGATAATCACGTGCCACATCGATGCGTAGGCTATCACCGCAAGGGCAGGGAGCAGTGTCAGGAGTAGCAATAGCGATAACGCATCGATACCCAGGCTGAGTGCTTGGACCGTCCCCGCATGCGTCCACATCTGGACCCCCAGATAACCCAGGGATACCAGCATCAACATGCGGCCGAACCAGACGAGGGCCTGCTTATGGATGGCCAAGATTCATAACCGCTGACGGCATCCATACTGTTGAGAAAGATACAGACGCGTCGAGCACCGATGACAACCCCGGTAGTTTTAGGTCTAAGGACACGACAAATTGGCTGCTGTGGCAATTCAGCGTTTACAGATCCCCACCCAAAACATTGCGCAGAATAAAGAAGTTCCGCACTCGCACATAGAAGTCAACCGGATTCAAGGTACTGGAGTTGTTGAACTCGAACCAGAAGCTGTCCACCCCCGGTCGGGCGTCGGAGAACTGCAGAATGAAACCTTTGCTGGAATCAGTCTCGTCCGCCAGCAAAAGGGTCCGCGGCGTATCCTCGGACTCTATCCACAACCACAGCCTGTGCGGCTCGCTTCTCCAGTCGATCGTATAAATGTAGCGATACCACTGACCGGGCTTCACAAGGAATGCCCGCGGTTGTGTTCCAGTCACATGATCCCGAGCATAGCAGTAAGGGTATCTACGACCCGGGGCATCGAGCGCTGGCTGGACGTTACGCTGAGCCCATTCCCCAGAACTCAACGCTGCCTTTTCACCGTTGCCTCCGACCAGCGGGTCGCCGTACGTGCGTGTAGCAGGAACCATCAGCCAAGTCGGATTATTCGGATCCTCTAAATCCGAAATCGGGTTGTGCTCTATATGAATGTTCTTGTCGTAAGAAATCTGAAACGCCTTATTGCCAGTGAAGAATACAGGGTCGTACTTCGCCTCCCATACAAATGTAGCGGTTCGGGTGGTGTCTGGGGTAAGTATCGGAAAGCGGAACCGAATCTGCGCGGAAAGCGGAAGAGCCTTCTCACCCTCGAAGAAGTTGAACTGCGTCGCGGATTCGCTCGGAACGATCTCGTGATAAGGAGCACCATCAAACGGGAAGCCGCTATCCACCGCATCTGCATTGATGTCGGCAGCATTGTTCATGCGGTTGCCGAAATACCAGTGGGGGCTGAACTCCCACTCTGCGTACTTATCCACAAGCGGCCTTTGTAGCGGTACCGGGCCCGGCAGGCAGGGAGGAATATCTGCCCGTCGACGCGGAGCAGGCCGAGGTCTCGGAGCGGGCGCCGGCTCGGCGACGGGCTCGGCAACGGGCGCTGGCGCAGGAGGTAGGGTCCGCGTGGTAGCCGTAACGCTCTCAGTGTCGCCAGGCCCAGGGGATGAGCCGCCCGTCGAACCGCGTGGCGTAGCAACCGGTGCACCGGGGATAGCTCCGGGCGGTATCGGATTATCCGCGTCCGGGTCGGCGGTGCGCCGCGCGCCACTGCCGGTGCTGGCCGTGGCAGCCCCCGTGCCGCCAGGCCCGGACGCACTGTCTGTCGCGGCGGCTGCCGCGCCGGGCCCGCCCGGCGCCGTTCCAGCATCGGCTCCCGCGCCATCTGCCGGCGTGCCCTGCCCTTCGCCGGCCGGCGCGGGATTGCTGCCTTCGCTCGACGCGTAGTCGGCCCCATCGCCACCGGTGCCATCGCCACCGCCCGGCGCACCGCCGCCGCTATTACCTCCGCCTGCAGCACCACCGCCCCCGCCAGGCGCGCCGCCCGAGGACCCGCCGGGCGATGATGCCCCGGTGTTCGGGTTGTCGCTGCCCTCGCCGACCACCAGAACATCGCCGCCGCCGGCGCGGTTTCCAATATCATTGGTTCCGGCTGTGACCGGCAACTGGCCGGATTCCCCCGGGGCAACATAAACCTCTGTTCGCTCGACATTTTCCGCGCCCCCTGGAGGCGGCTTGTCGCTGAACTGTACATTACCGTCCGAATCGGTCCATCGATATACTTGGACAGCGCTTGCCGGCACCGCAAAAAACGGCAACAGCACCAAAAGAATCAGTAGAAAACGGGCCATCTTGCACTCCGGCTGAATTGGCTTGGCAATGGACTAAGCATGACATGCGATTTTGGCCTCTGCCACCAAAACAACTGCAAAATCCGGCATTTGTGCCGGAACCAATTGGCATTTCAGG
>CAYGQN010000258.1:0-6491 GCA_964351795.1 uncultured Gammaproteobacteria bacterium | reverse complement strand
ACCGGGCTGCGGTTCTTCACCGTGTACGGGCCCTGGGGCCGGCCGGACATGGCGCTGTTCCTGTTCACCCGCAACATCCTCGAAGGTCGTCCCATCGACGTGTTCAACTACGGCAACCATCGCCGCGACTTCACCTACGTTGACGACATCGTTGAAGGGGTCATCCGTACGGTCGATAACGTGGCGAGCGCCAATGCGAACTGGAGCTCCGACACGCCGGACCCGGGCACCAGCGCCGCGCCCTACCGCCTGTACAACATCGGCGCGCACAACCCGGTGCACCTGCTGCGCTTCATCGAGGTGCTGGAGGACTGCCTGGGGATGAAGGCCGAGAAGAACATGCTGCCGCTGCAGCCGGGGGATGTGCCGGACACCTACGCCGACGTGGACGCGCTGGTCGCGGACGTCGCGTACAGCCCGTCCACCTCCATCGAAACCGGCATTGCCCGTTTCGTCGACTGGTATCGCGATTTCTACAAGGTCTGAGGCATGACACACAACAGGAAGATATCGGTGGTGGGCCTGGGTTACGTGGGCCTGCCGGTAGCCGTGGAGTTCGGCAAGCAGGGACACGCCACAGGCTTTGACATCAACCCCACGCGCATCGCCGAGCTGAAAGCCGGGCATGATCGCACCAACGAGGTCGAGGACGACGACCTGCGGTCCGCCAACATCACCTACACGGCCGACCCGCAGGACCTGAAGGCGGCAGACTTCCACATCGTGGCGGTGCCCACGCCGGTGGACGAGGCCAAGCGCCCGGACCTCACGCCGGTGCTGCGCGCCTCGGAAACGGTGGGCCGCATCCTGAAGGCCGGCGACATCGTGGTGTTCGAGTCCACGGTCTACCCCGGCGCCACCGAGGAGGACTGCGTACCCGTGCTGGAGCGCGAATCCGGCCTGGTCTGCGGGCGGGATTTCTTCGTCGGCTACTCCCCCGAGCGGATCAACCCCGGGGACAAGGCGCACACCTTCCGGACCATCACGAAGGTGGTATCGGGCCAGACCCCGGAAGTGCTCGACATCGTCGCCGCCGTGTACGAATCCGTGGTCGAGGCGGGTGTGCACCGCGCGGCCACCATCCGCGTTGCCGAGGCGGCCAAGGTCATCGAGAACACCCAGCGCGACATCAACATCTCGCTCATGAACGAGCTGGCGCTCATCTTCAACCGCATGGGCATCGACACCCGCGACGTACTGGCCGCAGCCGGCACCAAGTGGAACTTCCTGCCCTTCGACCCGGGGCTGGTGGGCGGGCACTGCATCGGCGTGGATCCGTACTACCTCACGCACAAGGCCGCCATCGTCGGTTACACGCCGCAGGTCATCCTGGCGGGCCGGCGTATCAACGACGACATGGGCTCGTTCGTGGCCCAGCAGGTAGTGAAGATGCTCATCGGTGCCGGGCACACGGTGCGCGGCTGTACCGTCACCATGCTGGGCCTGACCTTCAAGGAGGATGTGCCGGACCTGCGCAACACGCGGGTCATCGACATCATCAAGGAGCTGCGCGACTACCAGATCGACGTGCAGGTGCACGATCCCATGGCCGAGGCCGACGAGGCCATGGAGGAGTACGGCATCACCCTGGCCGATGCGAAGGACCTGCGCCCGGCGCAGGCGGTCGTGCTGGCCGTACCGCACCGCGCCTACCTGGCCGAGGGCTGGGATCTGGTCACCGGGCTGCTCGATGGCGGGCAAGGGATCGTGGCCGACATCAAGGCACGTCTGCCGCGCGAATCGATGCCCGAGGGCATCACGCTCTGGCGCCTGTAGTAACCGCCGGGCGGGGTTGCGGCCCGGCGCCCGCGCTGAAATCTGAAACGGAGTGAAGATTCGATGAATGTCTGCATGATTGGCACAGGGTACGTGGGGCTGGTGTCGGGCGCGTGCTTTGCCGAATTCGGTGCCAACGTCACCTGCGTGGACGTGGACGCCGGCAAGATTGCCCGCCTGGAAGCCGGTGAAATCCCGATCTACGAGCCCGGCCTGGAGGACCTGGTCGGCAAGAACGTGGCCGGCGGACGCCTGACGTTCTCCACCGACCTCAGTGCACCGGTCGCCGGTGCGGACCTGGTGTTCATCGCCGTGGGTACGCCCTCGCGCCGCGGTGACGGCTACGCCGACCTCACCTACGTCTACGAGGCCGCGAAGCAGATTGCCGCGGCCCTGACCGGTTACACGGTCATCGTCGACAAGTCCACCGTGCCGGTGGGCACCGCGCGCAACGTGCGCCGGATCATCTCGGAGACGAACCCGGAGGCGGATTTCGACGTGGCCTCCAACCCCGAGTTCCTGCGCGAGGGTGCGGCCATTGCCGACTTCATGCGCCCTGACCGCGTGGTGCTGGGCCTGGAGAGCGATCGCGCCGAGAAGCTGCTGCGCGAGCTGTACCGTCCGCTGAACCTCATCGAAACGCCGATTGTCATCACCGGCCTGGAAAGCGCCGAGCTCATCAAGTACGCGGCCAATGCCTTCCTGGCCACGAAGATCAGTTTCATCAACGAAATGTCGGCGCTGTGCGAGGCGGTTGGCGCCGACGTGCACAGTGTGGCCAAGGGGATGGGCCTGGACGGGCGCATCGGACGCAAGTTCCTGCACGCAGGGCCGGGTTACGGCGGTTCCTGCTTTCCCAAGGACACCCAGGCACTGGTTCGGATTGCCCAGGAAAACGGGACTTCCAGCCGGATCGTGGAAGCGGTCATCGAGGTCAACGCCGCCCAGAAGGCGCGCATGACCAAGAAGATCCGCACCGCGCTCGGCGGCAGCGAGGCCGGCAAGACCATTGCCGTGCTCGGCCTGACCTTCAAGCCGGAAACCGACGACATGCGCGATTCGCCGTCGCTGTCGATTCTGCCGGCACTGCTGGAGAAGGGCGCACGCATCCGTGCCCATGATCCGCAGGGCATCGAGGAGGCCAGGCACATGCTGCCCGCCGAGATCACCTACTGCGGGGATCCCTACGCCTGCCTCGAAGGCGCTGACGCGGTGGTGATCCTGACCGAGTGGAACGTCTATCGCGGCCTCGACATGACGCGGGTGCAGACGGCCATGAACGGGCGTGTTTTCGTCGACCTGCGCAACATCTACGAGCCGGCGCAGATGCGCGAGCGGGGCTTCGAGTACCACTGCGTGGGTCGGTGACACGGCCGGCACGGCCGGTCGCCAGGGTGGTGCCCCGGCGCCTCGTCCGCGCCGGGGAGTTCATTTACCTCACACCATGGCGTATCCTTGGCGTTCATTTCGTGAACGCAAGCCGTGCAAGCTGACCGCGACGAGTCCCTCACCCTGGAAATCCTCTGTGCCATCGAGGCCGACCAGAGCGTGACCCAGCGCCGGCTTGCCAGCCAGCTCGGCGTGGCACTTGGCCTGACCAACGCCTACCTGCGCCGCTGCGTGCGCAAGGGCCTGGTGAAGATGGCCGAAGCACCGGCCAATCGCTACATCTACTACCTCACCCCCAAGGGTTTCGCCGAGAAGAGCCGGCTCACCGCCGAGTTCCTGTCCGCTTCGCTGGGCTTCTATCGCCGTGCCAGTGATTCCATGGCAGCCGTATTCGATGCCTGCCGGGCGCGCGGCCTGCGTACGGTGTGCCTGGCAGGGGCGCGGGAACTTGCGGAAATCGCCAGCGTGCGCGCGCAGGACAGCGGCGTCGACATCGTCGGTCGTTACGCGCCCGGGACGGGGGAAGGCCGCTTCCTCGCGCGACCGGTGTTCGAGCATCTGGCCGACGTGCCGGCCTGTGATGCGGCCGTGTTCGTCGCCATGCAACCGGCACCGGAACTGTACGCGGAACTGTGCGAGCGCTGGGGTGCCGACCGGGTCCTGGTGCCCGGCGTGGTCGCGCTGTTCGCCCACGACGCGGCCGAGCCGCCCGGGACAGCGGGCTAGGCCATGCAATTCGTCGACTTGAAGGCCCAGTACGCCCGCATCCGCGAATCCGCCGATGCCCGCATCGCGCGGGTGCTCGAGCACGGTCAGTACATCCTCGGCCCCGAGGTGGCGGAACTGGAAGCGCGTCTGGCGGCCTTTGCCGGCGTGCGCCACTGCGTGGCGGTTTCCAGTGGCAGCGATGCCCTGCTGATGGCCATGCTGGCGCTCGATATCGGCCCCGGGGACAGCGTGCTGATGCCGGCCTTCAGCTTCTTCGCGACCGCCGAGATGGCCGTGGTCGCCGGCGTTCGGCCGGAGTTCACCGACATCCTCCCGGCCACGTTCAACATGGACGCCGATGATTGCGCCGGCCGCCTGCACGAGGGGGTGCGCGCCATCGTTGCCGTGGACATGTACGGCCAGTGCGCCGATTACGAGCGCCTGGCCGGCCTGGCCGAGGCCGCGGGGGTACCATTGCTGGTGGACGCGGCACAGAGCTTCGGCGCGCTGCGCCACGGCCGCCGCGCCGGCAGCGTCGGTCGCATCGCCTGCACGAGCTTCTTCCCGTCCAAGCCGCTCGGCTGTTACGGCGATGGCGGTGCCTGCTTCACCGACGACGATGCCATCGCCGCGCGCCTGCGCCGGCTGCGCGTGCATGGTGACGCCAGCCGCTACGAGCATGTTGAAATCGGTATCAACGGCCGCATGGACACCCTGCAGGCGGCGGTGCTGCTGGCGAAAATGGAAGTGTTCGAGGACGAGCTGGAGCGCCGCGAGGCCGTTGCCGCGGCCTACGACCGGGAACTCGATGGCCTCGGCCTGGCGCAGCTCGCACCGGCCAGGCAGGCCGGCTGCCGCAGCGCCTGGGCGCAATACACCATCCGCGTGCCGCGGCGGGATGCCTTCATCGCGGCCATGCAAGCGCGTGGTGTGCCTACGGCCGTGCATTATCCGCTCAGCCTGCCACGGCAGCCGGCGCTGGTCGCCCGCGGCTTTGGCCAGGAGGCGTTCCCGGCCACCGATGCCGTGGCCGCCAGCGTGGTCAGCCTGCCCATGCATCCCTACCTGGAAGCCAGCGATATCCAACGCGTGGCCGTGGCTGTCGCCGAAGCGCTGGCAACGGCCGACGAGAACAGCGAAATGGAAGGAAGTTCTTCATGAAGAAAGCTTTGATCACCGGCGTTACCGGCCAGGACGGCGCCTACCTCGCCGAGTTCCTGCTGGCCAAGGGTTACGAAGTGCACGGCATCAAGCGGCGAACCTCGCTGTTCAATACCGACCGCATCGATCATCTGTACGAGGATCCGCATGAAACCGATCGCCGGTTCATCCTGCACTACGGCGACATGACGGACACCAGCAGTCTCATCCGCGTGGTGCAGCAGGTGCAACCGGACGAAATCTACAACCTCGCCGCCCAGAGCCACGTGGCGGTGTCCTTCGAGGAGCCCGAGTACACCGCCGACTCCGATGCGCTCGGCGCCTTGCGCCTGCTGGAGGCCATTCGCATCCTGGGGCTCGAGAACACCACCCGCTACTACCAGGCGTCCACCTCCGAGCTCTACGGCCTGGTGCAGGAGACGCCGCAGACCGAAACAACCCCCTTCTACCCGCGTTCACCCTACGCGGTGGCCAAGCTGTATGCCTACTGGATCACCGTGAACTATCGCGAGTCCTACGGCATGTACGCCTGCAACGGGATCCTGTTCAACCATGAATCCCCCATCCGCGGTGAAACCTTCGTCACCCGCAAGATCACCCGCGCCCTGGCCCGCATCCGGCTGGGCCTGCAGGACTGCCTTTATCTTGGAAACATGAATGCGCTGCGTGACTGGGGCCACGCCCGGGACTACGTGCAGATGCAATGGCTCATGCTCCAGCAGGACAAGCCGGAGGATTTCGTGATCGCCACTGGCGAACAGCACAGCGTGCGCGAGTTCGTCGAGGAAGCCGCCGGCGTGCTCGGGATGAGCATCCGCTGGCAAGGCGAGGGCGTGAACGAGTGCGGCTACGACGCCGACGGCAACTGCATCGTGCGGGTGGACCCGCGCTACTTCCGGCCGGCCGAGGTGGAAACCCTGCTGGGCGATCCCACCCGGGCGCGCGAGCGGCTGGGCTGGTCGCCAACCACCACCTTCCAGCAGCTGGTGCGGGAGATGACCGAGGCCGATCTCGCCGCCGCCCAGCGCGACGAGTTGGTGAACCGGCACGGCTACACCACCTTCAACTACCACGAGTAGAGGCAAGCGAAGTGGACAAGTCTGCACGCATCTACGTGGCCGGCCACCGGGGCCTGGTGGGATCGGCCATCGTCCGGGAACTCCAGCGCCAGGGCTACGGCGCTCCCGTTGTCGCGACCCACGCCGAGCTGGACCTCACCAGCGCGGCGGCCGTGGCGGATTTCTTCGCTGCCCGCCAACCGGAATACGTCTTCCTGGCGGCTGCGAAGGTCGGGGGTATCGTGGCCAACAACAGTTTCCCGGCCGAGTTCATCCGCGAGAACCTGCTGATCCAGACCAACGTCATCCACGAGGCCTGGCGCAGCGGCGTCAGGAAGCTCCTGTTCCTTGGCTCCAGCTGCATCTATCCGAAATTCGCGCCCCAGCCGATGCAGGAGG
>CAYGQN010000257.1:0-6515 GCA_964351795.1 uncultured Gammaproteobacteria bacterium | reverse complement strand
GATTTAGGTTCCAGTGGGGTAACCCGTGAGAGTTCGAGTCTCTCCTTTCGCACCAGTTGATTTCCACGATTACAGCCATCCATCAGCCTGGCCGGCTCTGGCCCGGCGCACGTGACGGAGAACGGGTTCACCATGCAGGTATCAGTTAACAGCACGGGCACGCTGGAACGCCAGGTCAGTGTCGAGGTCCCGGAGGACCGCATCTCGGGCAAAGTGGCCGAGAAAATTGTTCACCTTGCCAGGACCACCCGGGTGGACGGCTTTCGCCCCGGCAAGGTGCCGCGCAAGGTCATCGAGCGGCGCTACGGCGCGCAGGTGCGCCAGGAGGTCATCGGTGAAGTCCTGCAGATGAGCTTCCAGGAGGCACTGCAGCAGGAGTCGCTGCGCCCGGCAGGCGAGCCCACCATCGACCCGCTGGAGGCCGAGCCGGGGGCGGGCCTGCGTTACACGGCGACTTTCGAGGTCTACCCGGAGGTGTCGCTGGCGGCCGCCGAGAGCCTGGCCGTGGAAAAGCCCGTGTGCGAGATCGCCACCGCCGATGTCGATGCCATGGTGGAAAAGCTCCGCGAGCAGCGCAAGCAGTGGCAGCCGGTCGAGCGGGCCGCTGCCCAGGGTGATCGGCTCACGGTGGATTTCACCGGCTACATGGATGGCGAGGCCTTCGAGGGCGGCGCGGCCGAGGACTTCTCCATTGAAATCGGCGCCGGGCAGCTGATCGAGGGTTTCGAGGACGGGCTGGTCGGCAAGGCTGCCGGTGACGCGGTCACGCTCGAGCTGAGCTTCCCCGAGGACTACGGCCGCGAGGAACTGGCCGGCAAGCCGGTGCGCTTCGAGGTGACGGTCAAGGACGTCAACGAGGCCGTCCTGCCGCCGCTCGACGAGGCCTTTTTCGAGTCCTTCGGAGTCACCGAGGGCGGCCTGGAAGCGCTGCGCACCGAAGTCCGCGGCAACATGGAGCGGGAAAAGGAGCAGGCCCTGCGCGCGCGATTGCGCGACAACCTGATGACGGCGCTGGCCGAGGCGGTCACACTCGACCTGCCCAAAGCCCTGATCGCCAGTGAATCGCAGCGCATGGCCGGGGAAATGCGGCAACGCCTGGGCATGCAGGGCATCCCGGAAGAACACCTCGGCAGTATTGCTGCAGATCATTTCACCGAGCAGGCCGAGCGGCGCGTCAAGCTTGGCCTCATAATTGCAGAGATTATCCAGACCAACGGCCTGTCGGCGGACCCGGCAGCGGTGCGCGAGCGCATCGAGGCCCTGGCGGCGGGGTATGAGGACCCGGCCGCGGTCATGAACTGGTACTTCGAGGATCGGCGCCGGCTCGGTGAGATCGAGTCCGCCGTTCTGGAGGACGCAGCCTGCGACTGGTTGCTGGAGAAGGCGACCGTCACGGAACGGAATGTCTCGTTTGACGGTCTTATGAATTCGGGGCAGACTGCCTGACAACCTCAAGTTAGGACTTGCCCTTTCCGATACCCCAATTGGTGCAAGTTGATGACATCTGAAATAAAAAACCTGAATCTCGTTCCCATGGTGGTCGAGCAGACCGCCCGGGGCGAGCGTGCCTATGACATCTACTCGCGCCTGCTGAAGGAGCGAGTGATCTTCATGGTGGGCCCCGTCGATGACGGCGTTGCAAACCTCATCGTGGCGCAGCTGTTGTTCCTGGAGTCGGAAAATCCCGACAAGGACATCCACCTGTACATCAATTCCCCGGGCGGCGTGGTGACAGCCGGGCTGGCCATCTACGACACCATGCAGTTCATCAAGCCTGACGTGAGCACCATGTGCGTGGGGCAGGCGGCCAGCATGGGTGCGCTGCTGCTCGCCGGCGGTGCTGCCGGCAAGCGTTACTGCCTGCCGCACTCACGGGTGATGATTCACCAGCCGCTGGGCGGTTTCCAGGGCCAGGCGAGCGACATCGACATCCACGCCCGCGAGATTCTCAATGCGCGGGAGCGACTGAACGGGATTCTCGCGCATCACACCGGGCAGTCCGTGGAGCGCGTGGCTGCCGACACCGAGCGTGATCATTTCATGGGCGCCGAACAGGCGAGAGACTACGGACTCATCGACCAGGTGCTCGACAAGCGGGCGGCGGCAGCCGTCGCGGAAACGGAGGCCGGCTGAAGCCGGCCGCCTCGACACCGGTCCGGGCACAAGCGAACAAAGAGGCACTTGATGAGCGACAACAAAGGCAAGGGCGGAGACGGCGATCGCCTTCTGTACTGCTCTTTCTGCGGAAAGAGCCAGCACGAGGTGCGGAAACTCATTGCCGGCCCCTCCGTCTTTATCTGCGACGAATGTGTCGAGCTGTGCAATGACATCATTCGCGAGGAAATCCAGGAGAAGGCGGCTGCCGGCGTCGGCAACAAGCTGCCGGCCCCGCGCGAAATCAAGGGCATTCTCGACGAGTACGTGATCGGCCAGGAACAGGCCAAGAAAATCCTGTCCGTGGCTGTTTACAACCACTACAAACGGCTGGAATCGCGCGTCCGTCAGAACGACGTGGAACTTGCCAAGAGCAATGTTCTGCTCATCGGCCCGACCGGCAGTGGCAAGACCCTGCTGGCCGAGACGCTGGCGCGCCTGCTGAACGTGCCGTTCACCATTGCCGACGCCACCACGCTCACAGAAGCGGGGTATGTCGGTGAGGACGTCGAGAACATCATCCAGAAGCTGTTGCAGAAGTGCGACTACGATGTGGAGAAGGCCCAGACCGGCATTGTCTACATCGACGAAATCGACAAGATTTCGCGCAAGTCCGACAACCCCTCCATCACCCGCGACGTATCGGGCGAAGGGGTGCAGCAGGCCCTGCTGAAGCTTATCGAAGGCACGGTGGCCTCGGTGCCGCCGCAGGGCGGGCGCAAGCATCCGCAGCAGGAGTTCCTGCAGGTGAACACGGGCAACATCCTGTTCATATGTGGCGGTGCCTTCGCCGGGCTGGACAAGATCATCCGCGACCGCTCGGAGAAGGGCGGCATCGGCTTCTCGGCCGAGGTGAAAAGCAAGGACGACAAGAAGTCCGCAGCGGAAATCCTGCACAGCGTGGAGCCCGAGGATCTGATCAAGTACGGGCTCATCCCCGAGTTCGTCGGGCGCCTGCCGGTGGCAGCCGTGCTCGATGAGCTGGACGAGGAGCAGCTCGTGCGCATCCTGGTCGAGCCGAAAAACGCGCTCACCAAGCAGTACGGCAAGCTGTTCGAGATGGAAGACGTGGAACTGGAGTTCCGCGAGGACGCTCTGCGGGCGGTGGCCGAACGGGCCGTCGAACGCAAGACCGGTGCCCGCGGGCTGCGGTCGATCCTCGAGTCCAACCTGCTCGAGATCATGTACGACCTGCCGTCGCTGGAAGGCGCCACCAAGGTGGTCGTCGACGAGGCCGCCATCAACGGCGAGTCCAAACCCCTGGTCATCTACGAGGGTGCGGACATGCCGAAGGCAGCGTCGGACTGACGACCCGTTCCCGGGCCTCGCCAGCATGTCATTCCGGGCGGAGCGGCTTGAATTCGGGCCGCTCCGCCCTCATCTGCATTCTATATTCCACACCAGGGGCTGAAACCCAATGGAAGAGCATCTGATCGTTCCCGTCCTACCGCTGCGTGATGTCGTGGTGTATCCGCACATGGTCATCCCGCTGTTCGTCGGCCGGGACAAGTCGGTGCGGGCACTGGAAGTCGCCATGGAGGGCAACAAGCAGATCCTGCTGGTAGCCCAGAAGAGCGCAGGCGAGGACAACCCGTCCGAGAAGGACATCCACGACATCGGAACCCTGTCCAACATCCTGCAGATGCTGAAACTGCCCGACGGCACCATCAAGGTGCTGGTGGAAGGCAGTCAGCGTGCGCGGATCCAGGCGTTCGAGCGCGCCGAGGAGTTCTTCTCGGCCAGCGTCACCTTCGAGACCGGCGAGCCGGTCAACGAGCGCGAGAGCGAAGTGCTGTGCCGCTCTCTGATGAGCCAGTTCGACCAGTACGTCAAGCTCAACAAGAAGGTGCCCCCGGAAATCATCTCCTCCCTGTCGGGTATCGATGATCCCTCGCGCCTGGCCGACACCATCGCGGCGCACATGTCCATCAAGATCGAGGACAAGCAGCGCATCCTGGAATGCGTTGATGTGCGCGAGCGCCTCGAGCACCTGGTCAGCCTGATGGAGACCGAAATCGATCTTCTGCAGGTTGAAAAGCGCCTGCGCGGCCGCGTCAAGAAGCAGATGGAGAAGAGCCAGCGCGAGTACTACCTCAACGAGCAGATGAAGGCCATTCAGAGCGAACTCGGCGAGCTGGAAGGCGTGTCCGAATTCGATGAGCTGAAGAACAAGATCGAAAAGGCCGGCATGCCCAAGGAGGTCAAGAACAAGGCCCTCGCGGAGCTGAACAAGCTGCGCATGATGTCGCCGATGTCGGCCGAGGCCACCGTGGTGCGCAACTACATCGACTGGTTCGTGCAGGTGCCGTGGAAGAAGCGCAGCAAGGTCAGCCACGACATCACGCGCGCCGAGGCCATCCTCAACGAGGATCACTACGGCCTCGAGAAGGTGAAGGAGCGCATTCTCGAATATCTTGCCGTGCAGCAGCGCGTGAAGAAGCTGAAGGGGCCCATCCTCTGCCTGGTCGGCCCGCCCGGCGTGGGCAAGACCTCGCTGGGGCGCTCCATTGCCCGCTCCACCAATCGCAAGTTCGTGCGCATGTCCCTCGGTGGCGTCCGCGACGAGGCCGAAATCCGCGGCCACCGGCGTACCTACGTCGGCTCGCTGCCGGGCAAGATCCTGCAGAACATGGCCAAGGGCGGTACCCGTAACCCGCTGTTCCTGCTCGACGAAATCGACAAGATGGCGATGGATTTCCGCGGTGATCCCGCCTCGGCCCTGCTCGAGGTGCTCGACCCGGAACAGAACAATGCCTTCAACGACCATTACCTGGAGGTCGATTACGATCTCTCCGAGGTGATGTTCGTGACCACGGCGAATACGCTGAACATCCCCGCGCCCCTGCTTGACCGCATGGAGGTGATCCGCCTCAGTGGTTATACCGAGGACGAGAAGGTGCACATCGCGCAGAACTACCTCGTCCCCAAGCAGATGGAGAACAACGGCCTGCACGACGGCGAGATGAAGTTCGCCGAGGCGGCCATCCGCGACATCATCCGCTACTACACGCGCGAGGCGGGGGTGCGCAATCTCGAGCGCGAGATTGCCAATGTCTGCCGCAAGGTGGTGAAGAAGCTGCTGGAGAAGCCCAGCGACAAGTCCGTGCATGTCACCACCGCCAGCCTCGACAAGTACCTGGGCGTGCGTAAATTCCGCTTCGGCCGTGCCGAGGAGGAGGATCGCATTGGCCAGGTCACCGGCCTCGCCTGGACCGAGGTCGGCGGTGACCTGCTCACCATTGAGGCGGTCATCGTGCCCGGCAAGGGCAAGGAGACCTACACCGGCTCGCTCGGCGATGTCATGCAGGAGAGCATCAAGGCGGCGCTGACCGTGGTGCGTTCACGCGCCCAGGCCCTAGGCATCCGGCCTTCCTTCTACAAGGAGGTGGACGTGCATTTCCATGTGCCGGAAGGCGCCACGCCCAAGGACGGCCCCAGTGCCGGTGTGGGCATGTGCACGGCACTGGTGTCCACGCTCACCGGTATCCCGGTGCGCTCGACCGTTGCCATGACCGGCGAGATCACGCTGCGCGGGGAAGTGCTGCCCATCGGCGGGCTGAAGGAGAAACTGCTGGCGGCGCTGCGCGGTGGCATTGGCACCGTCATCATCCCGAGCGAGAACGAGCGCGAGCTCAGCGAGATTCCGAAGAACATCATCCAGAGTCTGGAAATCCGGCCGGTTCGCTGGATTGACGAGGTGCTGGAAATCGCACTGCAGCGTGTGCCCGAGCCATTGACCGAGCAGGATGTGGCCGACGCGATTGCAAAGGATCAACCGGAGTCCGACGATGACTCCGACCTGATTCGGCATCATTGAGCCCCTGTTCAGAAAAGCCCCGGAAAATGGGGCTGAAATGCCCAGTGGTTGCTTGACGCATCTTGCGGCGCTTGTATATAGTCCGTCCCGCCGTGGGGCCCGGTCAGGCCGGGCTGACGGCCGGGAGGCTGACGAATATAATGACGCCGGGCAGCGCATGAGCCGGCGGTAACAGGGGAAGGTTTACATGAATAAAGCAGAACTCATTGATGCCGTTGCCGAAGCGGCTGACCTGTCAAAGGCGTCCGCGGCGCGTGCGGTGGAAGCGGTGACAGAATCAATCACCTCGGCACTGAAGAAAGACGAGCAGGTCAGTATCGTTGGCTTTGGCACGTTCAGCGTGCGTAGCCGCGCGGCGCGCGAAGGGCGCAACCCGCGCACCGGCGAGACCATCAAGATCGCCGCCAGCAAGGTACCCGGTTTCAAGCCTGGCAAGGGCCTGAAGGATGCCTTAAACTAGCGCGCCCTTCCCGGGTGCTTAGCTCAGCCGGGAGAGCGTCGCCCTTACAAGGCGAAGGTCGGGGGTTCGAACCCCTCAGCACCC
>CAYGQN010000256.1:0-6524 GCA_964351795.1 uncultured Gammaproteobacteria bacterium | reverse complement strand
GCCGATGCCTATGGCTTCTTCAAGGCCAGCGTGACCGACGATGCCATGTACCGCGGCCTGCTCGACGAGATTGGCGCCAAATCGCTCACGCCGCGCTGGGGCGACTACAAGCTCGGGATCACCCGCAGCAGTGCCGACCCGGACACCCGCGTGGATTACCTGAACATGTTCAACGGCGAGGACTTCTCCGGCGAGGCCAAGGGGGTCGCCACGCCCATGCTGGTGCTGCTGGGCGACCTCGACCACGAGGGCCTGCGCACCGGGCCGATGCAGGAAACCTTCGGCAAGTGGTATCCCAATGCCGAGATCGTCTCGCTGGCCGAAGTCGGGCACTACCCGATGCAGGAGAAGCCGGTGGAGTTCGTCACGCGCATCGAGGCCTTCATGGCAGGCCACGCCGGCTGAGGCCGGCGCGGCTCAGCCATCCAGCGCCGCCAGCACGCGCTCGGGTGTGGCCGGGATCCGGTCCACCCGGGCGCCGCAGGCGTGGGCAATGGCGTTGATGAGCGCCGGCGCCGCACCCACCAGGCCGATCTCACCCACGCCCTTGGCACCCCAGGGCCCGCCCGGTGCCGGGCTCTCCAGGATGATGGGGTGAATCATGGCCGGGGCATCGAGAATGCCCGGGATCTTGTAGTCCATCATGCTGGGGTTGATGAGGCGCCCGTCCTCCCACAGCAGCTCTTCCATCTGCCCGTAGCCGAGGCCCTGCACGACACCACCCTGGATCTGGCCTTCCACCGACACGGGGTTGATGGCACGACCGACATCGTGGGCGCTCCAGGCCTGCAGCACCTTCACGTGGCCGGTGAGCGTATCCACCTCCACCTCCACCGCCAGCGCGGCGAAGGTGAACACGCCCACGCCGGGCAGGGTGAAGCCGTTGATCAGGCTGCGCTTGGGATCGGCATCCTCGGGTTCGAACAGCCAGTTGTAGGCGCCGCTGATCGGCCCGCCGCTGGCGTACAGCGCGCGCCCGGCAATGCCGGCAAAGGGCACGGCCGCGTCGGGTACGCCGCGGATCCCGGCCATGCCGCCGGGCCGCAGCTCCACGTCTTCGATGGCGCATTCGAAGATCTCCGCCGCATGGCGCAGGATCTGATCGCGCACTTCGCCCGCGGCCTCGGTAACGGCCTTGCCCACCACGTAGGTGTTGCGGCTGGCGGAGGTCTGGAAGTTGTAGGGTGAGACATCGGTGTCCGGGGCGGCGTAATTGATGCTCGACAGCGGCACCTGCAGGGCCGAGGCAACCATCTGGCTCATGATGGTATCCACGCCCTCGCCGATGTCCACCGCGCCGGTGTTCACGGTGATCGTGCCGTCTTCGTTCAGGCGCACCGTGGCCCCGGCGCCGAGCATGGCGCTGATGTGCGAGGCGGCGGCCATGCCGATGCCGCGGCGACGGCCATCGCCGAGATCCACCGCCTGACGGCGCTCATCCCAGCCCGAGCGCTCGCGCAGGGCGGCCAGGCAATCGCCCAGGGTGCCGCTGGTGATGGCGTTGCCACCCAGCCAGCGATCACCGCTGCGGTTGGCGTTCTGCTCGCGCAGGGCAAGCGGGTCCATGCCGAGCTTCTCGGCAATCTGGTCGATCTGCGATTCGGCGGCAAAGGTGACCTGCGGATTGCCGAAACCACGGAAGGCGCCGGCCTTGTGCCGGTTGGTGTACACGCACCAGGACTCCACGTTGATGTTCTCGATGCGGTAGGGCCCGCGGGCGAAGAACGCGCCCACGGCCGAGACTTCGGGACCCTCGTCGGCGTAGGCGCCGGTATCGAAGTACAGCGTGGCCTCGCGGGCCACCAGAGTACCATCGGCCCGGGCGCCGGTTTTCATGCGCATGCGGCAGCCATGGCGGGACTTCACCGTGCCCATGTCCTCGTCGCGCCGGTAGGTCAGGCGCACCGGGGCATCGGCTGCCAGCGCCAGGGCCACGCAGATCGGCTGGTTGGTCAGCTCGCACTTGCCACCGAAACCGCCGCCGATCCGCGGCGCGATGACGCGCAGCTTCGACATCGGCATGGCCAGGGCCTCGGCGGTGAGCGTCTGCACGCGGAACACGCTCTGCAGCGATGACCACAGCGTCACCTTGCCATTGCCGTCCACGCTGGCGAGGCTGGAGCAGGGCTCCATGTACATGTGTTCCTGTGCCGGGGTCTCGTACTCGCCTTCCACGATGACGTCGCATTGGGCCCAGGCCGCCGCGGTATCGCCTTCGGCGTACTGCGTCCAGGCGGCTGCGTTCGGGATCTCCGGCAGCTCGTACAGGGCGGCGTAGTCGCCCTTGTTCTCGTGGATGACCGGCGCGTCCTCGGCCAGCGCGGCTTCCATGTCGAACACCGCCTCCAGCTCCTCGTACTCGATCTCCACGAGGTTGATGGCCTCGCGTGCGGTCGCCTCGTCCACCGCGGCAATCGCAGCGACCGGCTCGCCGATGTAGCGGACCTTGTCGATGGCGAGCGGCGGCTCGTCCTTGAGGACGCTGCCGATGAGCTTGCTGTTGAAGCTGCGGCCGGTGATGACCGCCTTCACTCCGGGGAGTGCTTCAGCGGCGCTGGTGTCTATCGACAGGATGCGCGCATGCGCGTAGGCGCTTGGAATGATCACCCCGTGCAGCATGCCCGGCAGGGTCATGTCGTCGGTGTACACGGCCCGGCCGGTGACTTTCTCGCGGGCCTCAAGGCGTGCAACCGACTGGCCGACGCCACCCTCGATACCGGTATCCAGCAGGTCCTGCGGCGCGGCGCTCATGCCGATGCTCCCATGCGGGCGGCGGCCTGCACGGCCTCGACAATGCGCGAGTAGCCGGTGCAACGGCACAGGTTGCCGCTCAGGGCGTGCCGGATGGTGTCGGGGGCAGGGTCCGGATCATGTTGCAGCAAAGCGTGCGCACTGAGCAGGAAGCCGCCGGTGCAGAAGCCGCATTGTACCGCGCCCTGGCTCATGAAGGCTTCCTGCACGGGTGCCAGCCGGCCATCGCTGGCCAGGCCCTCGACGGTGGTGATGGCGCGGCCCTGCATGGCCACGGCCAGGCTCAGGCAGGCATTGATCGGATCGCCTTCCACCAGCACCGTGCAGGCGCCGCACACGCCCTGGTCGCAGCCCCGGCGCGTGCCCTTCAGGCCAATCTCCTCGCGCAGCACGCGCAGCAGGGTCCATTGCGGCTGTACCGCCACCTCGTGCTCCTCGCCGTTCACCAGCAGGGTGATGAGCTGTTTCATGCGTCGGCCTCCTGTTCAGGCGCGGGCCGGGGCAAGCGCCCGGGCCAGTAAACCGGGGATGATGCGGCGCCGGTAGTCGGCGCTGCCACGAACGTCGGACACGGGGTCGGCCGCCTCGGCCAGCAGCGCACCGGCGCGGGCGATGGCGGCGTCGCCGAGGTCGCCATCGACCAGGATGGCCTCGGCCTCCGGCACCCGCACGGGAACCGGCCCCGCCGAACCCAGCGCGATGCGCGCGTGGCGGCAGCCGCCGGCGTCGGCCTCGATGACGCTGGCCACCGAGATGATGGCGTAGTCGCCGTCCACGCGGGAGTACTTCAGGTAGCGGCCGACGGCGCCGGCCGGACCGGCCGGCAGGTTGATAGCCGTGACGATCTCGCCCGGTTCCAGGCAGGTCTCCAGGTAATCGAGGAAGAACTCACCGGCCGGCACCTGGCGCTGGCCGTCGGCGCTGCGGATCTCGATGACGGCATCGGCGGCCACCAGCGCGCCGGGGAAGTCGGCGTTGGGATCGGCATGGCAGATGGCGCCGCCGATGGTGCCGGCGTTGCGCACGGCGGGGTGGGCAATCTGCGCCGCCGCGCTGCGCACGACCGCGGCCGCACCGGTCAGGCGCGTGTCGGCGGCAATATCCGCGTGGCGTGTCATGGCGCCGATCCGAAAGCTCCCGGTCGCGGTGGTGATCCCGGCCAGCTCCGGCACCCGGCGCAGGCTGATGAGCGCATCCGGCGCGAGCAGGTCGGCATTCATCATGGCGACCAGCGTGGCGCCGCCGGCCATCGGCAGCGCGTCCTCGTGTTCGGCCAGCAGGGCGAAAACATCCTCGATGCTGTCCGGCTCGGCGTAATGCATCCCGTCTCTCCCGATCGCAGTGCACGCGGACCGCGGCCGGCGGCCGCGGAAACCAAGCGGCATGTTAGCGGAAATTTCAGGTGTTGCGATGCCGGATGGGAGGGCTTGTTCGGCGGGCGGCAGGCACGGCGGGACCGGGCGTGTGCGCCGTGCCTGCCGGGCCTGGAAATGGAACATGCCACGACCGGCATGTGCCGGCGGCGTTGAACCGCGGCCGGCACCCCCTGGCATCTGCGGCGCCGGTAAACAGAGGACGGCTCGACCGGGACGTGCGGAATGACTGGAGAAACGGTTGGCAGGCCCGGTGCGCACCACAGCTGCCGGACCGTGGAAAAGAAAAGGCCCCGACTGGCGGGGCCTTTTCTGCAATGACTGCGCGGGTGGTTGGCTTACAGCCAGCGACCCGTCTGGCGGCGCCGATACAGGCCGGCGAGGCCAAGCAGTGCCAGTGACATCGAGGTCGGTTCCGGCACGCCGGTGTTGTTCTGGCTGCAGTCCGGCGCCGTGCTGCCGTTGGCGCACTTGGCGGTGATCTTGATGTTGTCGATGTTGATGCCCTCGGCCACGGTGTAGGCACCGGACTCGTTCGAGGAGTCGCTGGCGAAGGAGAAGCGCAGGGCGATCGTCTGGCCGGCGTAGGCGGACAGGTCGAACATGGCCGTGCCGGTCATCTCGCTGTTCCACTCGTGGCCGTTGAAACCGATGACGTTACCGCCGCTGGTGCCGTCGGACAGGCGGTTGAGCGAGGGATCGTAGTTCTCGCCCGCCGACAGGTTCTGGTACTGCATGTCGGAAGCGGCCGTCGGGTTGATCCGGTGGAACCCATGGCTGGTGCTCTCGGCCCCGGAGTTCACGCACCAGGAGGTGCACACGCTGACGGCGAAGCCATCGACGTCATTGAAGATCCAGGAGTCGAAGTCGAACTGCAGCGAGACGTGATCCGGCAGGCTGGCCAGGGCGATGTCGTTCACCTGGAAGTAGTTGTCCTCGAACACGTTGTAATCAGCGTAGACGTGGCCAAGCACGTTGCCGGACAGGCCGCCGCCGGCGACCCAGGGGTTGGTGCTCTTGTGGTGCACGTCCCAGTTCCGGTGGGTGATGGCGGCCGAGTTGCCACCTACCCAGCGGGTGGAGCTGTCCGCGAACACGATTTCCTCGTGCGCGTTGAGTCCGTTCTCGAAATCCTGGTGGTAGACCACGATTTCAGCGCTGGCCAGCAGCGGGGCCGAGCTCAGGGCCAGTGCCAGCATGGAATGTTTGAAGTTCATGGACAGCGTCCTCTCTGTTCCGGTGGTTTGAATGCGTTGTGAACGCCAATGCAATCCGCGTGCCGGATAATTTAAGTCCCTGTAAATCATGGGGTTGACTATTTTCCGCCTGCCCAGCCTGTCGCTGCCGGGCGACAAGTGTAAGCCTCATTGACAGCGATCGTCCGGGCATTCGACGCTGTCGGCCTGTCGCTCGACGGGTGCCTGCAGTAATGCTTTCGATTTCAGTGAGTTGGAAATATCGCTCGTGTCAGGGATCTTTACAGGGCCTGCCCGGGGTCCTGGATACCCCGCTTTTCGCAGGGTTTACATTGGTTTGCCGGGTTCAGCTCCGACCGATGCGGTCGACTCTATATAATCCCCGCCCTCACCGGAAGCCATCAGAGGCCGATATTCAGGATGAAAATTCGCACCTACCTGCCGTGTTCGCTCGCCCTGGTCGTCGTCCTGGCCGGCTTGCAGGCGCCGGCCTGGGCCGCCGTGGACCGCGACCGCTCCCAGGCCTTCTACGAGGAGGCGCTGGAGCATTTCAAGTCCGAGCGTATCACCGAGGCCACCATCCAGCTGCGCAACGCCCTGCAGCAGGATCCGGGGAACCTGCCGGCGCGCATCCTGCTCGGCCAGGCGCTGCTGGCCGAGGACCAGGCCCGCCACGCCATCAAGGAACTGGAAAAGGCGCGCGAACTGGGTGCGGACGAGAATCTCGTGCTGATCCCGCTGGCGCAGGCCTACATGGCGGTTGCCGAGCCCGAGCGCGTGCTGACCAGCATGGTCTCCGACGGCCACAAGCCGCAGGTGGACGGTGAGCTGAAGATCATCCAGGCAGAGGCCTACATGGTGATGGGCGAACTCAAGGGCGCGGAGGAGGAACTCATCGCCGCCTCGGTCCTGCTGCCGGTGGACCCGCGGCCGCTGCTCGGCCGGGCCCAGATCGCCATGGCCCGCGAGGATCGCGCCAAGGCCGACAAGCTCATGGACCAGGCCACGCGCCTGGCGCCCGAGTCGGCGGACGTGTGGATGTTCAAGGCCATCATGCATCGCGACAGCGGCGAGTTCGAACAGGCCGCGAAGGCTTTCGAGCGGGTGCTGGAGCTGCGGCCGGTGTCGGTCCGCGCCCTGACCGCCCGCGCGGCGATGTGGATGGACATCGGACGGGTGGACGCTGCCAAGGCCGACCTCGACA
>CAYGQN010000255.1:0-6538 GCA_964351795.1 uncultured Gammaproteobacteria bacterium | reverse complement strand
AAAGAGAACTGTGCGCTGCCGATGCGCCCGGCTGACGGGGATCATTCCGGTGCACGGGCGCTCGGTTAGACTCGGAACGTGGCGGATCAGGACATGGAGGAGAGCATGCGCGATTGCACCCGGGCCATCTCGATGGTCGTGGCCGTGCTGCTGGCGGGCGGCGCGTGGGCCGATGACAGCCTGCCGGCGCCGCCGGCCGCGCATGTCAGCGGCAGCGGCTACCTGCGCGACATCATGCACCGGCTGGACAGCACCTGGTACGACCGGGTGAAAACCGAGCTGGAATCCGAGCAGGAGCGCGCGCGCTATCTCGAACGCCTGACGGGGGCGCTGGCCGAGATGGCCGGCACCACCGACGCCCTGGCCGAGAGCGCGCCATCGCTGCCGCTGGACGCGGCCGGGCAGGCCCGCTTCGCCGACCTTGCCCGGCATCTGCACGCCCGGGTCGCGCGGATGCGCGAGCTGGCCGAGCACAATGACTTCACCGGCCTGCGACAGGCCTACAGCGAGGTCGAGCAGACCTGCCGGCAGTGCCATTCGCTGTACCGGGATCCGCGCCCGTCCGCGGGGCATTGATGCCGCGGCGGCGACAGGCGGCCGCCGCCGCGCTGATGCTGCTCGCCCTGCCGGCCGCCCATGTCGCGGCGGGCGAGGCCGAGCTTCAAGCCCGCATCGACACGCTGGAAGCGCAGGTGCGGGCCCTGCAGGCACAGGTGGAGGCGCTTACCGGTATCGTCGCCGCCGAGGCGCCCGCGGCAGCTGCTCCGGGCAGCCCGCCCCCGTCGGCGTCCACCGATGCGACAGCGTCATTGCCGCCTGCCGAGGCTGCGACGGCGGCCACGTCGCCGAGCACTTCCCCGGCCAGGGCCGAGGTGAGCGCCGGCGGGCGGGTGAAACTGGATCTCATCGCCAACAGCACCAGCGTGGGCGGGGACAGCGGCAACAACCGCGGGGATGTCTCCTTCGCCCCGGCGGCGGTTCCGGTTGCCGGCAACGGCGAGGATGACCAGCTGAGCTTCACGGCGCGTCATTCGCGCCTCTGGCTCAAGGCCGCATCGCCCACACCAGCGGGCGCGCTGGCGGCCTACCTGGAACTGGATTTCTTTGCCAGCAATACCGGCGGCAACGAGATTTCCGTGAACAACTACGAGCCACGCCTGCGCCATGCCTACGCCACCTGGCGCGGCTTCACCGGCGGCCAGGCCTACACCACGTTCATGCTGCCCGATGCCTTTCCGGAGATTAACGATGACGGCGGCCCAGCCGGTCTGCTGAACGTGCGTCAGGCACTGCTGCGCTACGGCCACCGCGCCGGTGACTGGCTGCTGGAGATGGCCCTGGAGCAGCCGGAGACCACGCTGGTGCTCGGCGACGGCACGCGCCTGGCCGTGGATGATGACCGGGTCCCGGACCTCGCACTGCGCCTGCAGCGTGAGGGCCTGTGGGGCGTGGTATCGGTGGCGGCGGTCGGCCGGCGATTGCGTGCCGACGAGCCCGTGCCGGGGTTGGACGACAGCGCCTGGGCCGGGGGCGTCAACCTGGCCGGGCGGGTGTACACCGGCCGGCGGGACCACCTGCGCTTCTCACTCGCGTGGGGGGAGGGGATAGGCCGCTACCTGTCCTACAACGCCTGGCCGGATGCCGCGGTGGATCCCGGTGGCCGGCTCCGGCCCGTGGCGGTGGTGGGCGGCTTTATTGCCTGGCAGCACTGGTGGGCCGATGCCATCCGCTCCAACCTCAGCCTCGGCGCTGCGGCGCAGACCGACAGCGCCGTGCTGCATCCCTCGGCCAATGACTGGCTGGGCTCGGTGCACGCCAACCTCATCTGGAACCCGACGCTGCAGGCCAGCGTCGGCCTTGAATGGCTGTACGGTTATCGCCGGCTGCTCGATGGCCGGGACGGGGAACTGCACCGCCTGCAGATGACCGCCATCTACCGCTTCTGAGCGCCAGGACCGGGCCCGGTGCCGGGCAGGCTCGACGCGCGGTGGCCGCTGTGAGCCGTGCGGCCCGCGCCAGTCCTCATGCACCTGCCTGCATCTGCTGCCCCGGCGGGCCAGACCGCATGCGCCTGACGCCGTGCGCAGGGGCCGGCGAGATCGCCATCGGGCAGGGCCGGTGGCGAGCTTGCGCCGGGTCGGCGGCCACCGCGGGCCGCTGCGGCAAACCCCTGGCGTCAGGGCTCCTTCGCCTGCACACCCGCGTGGAACGTGGTGTACAGGTAAACCGGGATGGCGAGTTCGTCCAGGCGGTTCTCGATGATCGGCCAGACCTCTTTCCAGTCCAGGCCGCCCACGCCGGTGGCCAGGCGCGGCAGCGCCAGCGAGGTGATGCCTTCCTTGTCGATGATTTTCACCAGCGCCCGCAGGGCGTGATTGACGTTGCTGGGCGTGGCCTTGCCCGGGCGGCTGCCATGCTCGTGCCCGCCCTCCTGCGTGAGCAGGCAGATGATGCGAACGTTGCCGGCGCCGCCCCACATCCAGGCATCACCGGGCTTGCCGTGCTGCGTGTGGCACCAGTGGTGGAAATCCTTGTGCATGGCCGGGTACTGCTCGTGCAGCGACAGGGCCAGGCCCTGGTCCATGGGATCATTGGCGGCCACGCCATGGGCGATTGCCTGAGCGCGGGTGAGCAGAATGTCGCCTTCAACCTGGTGAATCATGTTGTCGCCTTTCGTGTCCGGAGCGGAAAACGCGCAGCTGCCGCGGGCGGCCTGCACACCAGTGTTGATGGTGGCGCAGCCGCCGCGGCGGCGAATGACACAGATCAAGCGAAAACCGGGCGATGAGCCCGCGGCCGGCCCTGGCGCAGGCCGGACGACTGCCTGCCCGGTCTGTTCCCGGGTTACTCCCAGGCCAGCCAGGAACGGGCGGCGATGATGCGCTCCATCATGTCGATGAGCGGGACGGCCCGGACCTGCAGGCCGATGCGCGGTTCGCCGTCCTCGTCCTCACCGCCGCGCTTGCCGGTCTTGCCGGCCGCCCGGGCCGCCTTGTCCAGGGCCGCGCGCAGCCTGGCCAGCGCCGCCGGCACGTCCTCGGCGGCGATGGCGCCGGGCACCGTGCCACTGTGGCCAAGCATGTGAATGAAGCGGTGGCCGATGTCGTCGAGCATCACGACATCGCCGGTCGCCTCGCTGTGGAATCGTATGGGCATGGTGTGTCTCCTGTGGCGTGGTTATCGTCCGATATCCCGGGCCGCCGCTCGCTGGAGTGTCTGGCGGGGGCTCTCACCGAACCGCTTTGCGTAACTCGCCGAGAAACGTCCCAGGTGAGTGAACCCGTAGGCAAGCCCGACCTCGGTAACGCTTGGGATCGCGCCGCTGTTCAGGGCCTCGTAGCAGTGGTCGAGTCGACGCTGTCGCCACCAGTTGAGCGGGCCTGTGCCGTGCACCCGGCTGAATGACTGTGACAGGGTGCTGGGCGCGACACCACTGGCACGGGCGACATCTTCGAGGCGAACCGCGCTGCCCAGGTGGGCAAGCAGGTAGCTTTCTGCGCGGGTCACGCAGGCAGTCACGACGCGTTTGCCCGGGGGGGCTGCCTCGCCGATTGCCGGTGGGCGCAGTTCCCGAAGGCATGCACGCAGCCTGGAAAGCAACAGGGCTTCGCAATGCGTCGCGGCAATGTCATCCCATGGAGGCAGCCCGGACTGAGCGGCCTCCGTCAAAGCGAAAATGAGCGTGCGCGCCAGCGATTGGCCGGCGGGCCCGTCGATGTCCACGATCGCGCCACTGCGCGGGTCGCTGCGCACCGGTGCTGATGCCAGTTCGAGCCCCAGTTCCGCGGCGCTTTCCGCTGCGAGACGAACGACCAGCAGGGTGCAGTCAGGCGATACCTGCAGTCGCAATGGAATCGCTGGCGGAATCAGGTGGATGCGGTTGCTGGTCACACTGACGCCATGGCCATCCACCGGGAAATGGTAGCTCCCCCGGAGCGGCCACTGCAGCACCGAAAAGCTGGACAGTCGGCCGGCATCGACTTCGGCGGCAGCACCGCATTCAATCAGGAGCATGCGTGTGCGGCCGAGCCGTCGCTGCAGCATCCTCCCGCGCCGGCTGCCCGGTGGGTCGTGGCGCAGACGATAGTGCTTCAAGTGCGGGGCGACTCGCGTCTGCAGGCGCCTGGAATCCGCCCCACGCAGGTCCCAGTCGAGCGCCTCCAACCAGTTCGGGTCGATGAAAGAAACGGATGAAATCATCTGAACAGGATACTTCCAGCGCGCCAGTCGCCCTAGCTTGGGATTGAACACAACAACGGTGCTCCCCAATGACACGAGCGAACACGCCTGCTGGTTTCACCCCACCCTACGAGGCCTTCGAAGCCCGCTACGAGGAGGAGGGCAAGCCGCTGGTGACAGCGTTCATCGGCCTGCAGGATAGAGGTGGTGACCGGGAGCGGGCCTGGACGGCAATGGCGGCGCTGATGGACGGCCCGCATGGGCCGGATAGCATGGAGCAGGGCTACCATGACGATACGCCGGGCGCACGGAGCTGGTTGCGTCTGGCTTACTGGCGTGATTCCGACAGATTCGAGTGTTGGCGCAGCCTGCCGCAAGTCCAGGCCTGGCTTGAGGACGAGGAGGATCCGCTGCTCGGGCGCTGGCTGGAATCTGCCAGCGTGAGGCCGCGGGCCCTGGACACCCTCATTGCCGATCCCGACAGGGTCTGGGGCCTCGGGAAACTGGCGGACCGCATCGACGTCACGCCTTACCACGGTTACTGGGGCGGTACTCGGGATCGCATCCTGCTCTCGGTCGAGGATGGGCTTGAGAACCCCGATGGACCGTCGCTGAGCGAGCGGGGCCTGGACCCGGAGGGTCTCGGGCAAATCGTGGACCTGGTCCTTCCCGCCAACACCGTTTGCGCGCGCGGTGGCCCGGACTGGTCGCGCTGTCTGCCGGATGAGCGCACCGACTTCCTCAACACCGTTTACCCGGCTTACGTTGCCGGTGGCCGTTACCTGCGCGAGCATGGTGAGGAAGCGGGCTGTTACGGCGCCTACCTGGTGCAGGAGACGGATGCCGATGGCAACGATGTCCCCCGCAATCACATGGTGGCCTTCTTCGTGCAGTTGTCGAACCTGGAGGAGTGGACCAGCGCACATCCGACGCATACCAGGATTTTCGGGCGATTCATGCTGATGCTGAAGCGCCTGGGCCGTATGCCGGACGTGAACCTCTACCACGAGGTCAGCGTGATGCCGCCCGGTGGCCTCAGAGCCACCTACGTCAATTGCCTGCCTGAAACCGGCATGCTGCGTCACGGCCTCGTGCGAAGCGAGAGGACGCCCTCGTGATTCTGCACGGCTTTCCGCCCTCGCATAACAGCCGCAAGGTGCTTGCAACGGCTGCGCACCTGGGCCTGACGCTTGAGTTCCGCTAGGTGAACCATGCTTGCCATGGAGAGTTTAACCCCGGCGTTGCGAAAGCTGAATCCGAACGACCTGACGCCGGTGCTGGAGGATGAAGGCCTGGTGTTGTGGGAGTCCCAGGCCATCATCCAGTACCTGGCCAGCCTGGCTCGTGGCCTGGGCAGCATAGCTAGTGCGCGGCTTCGAAACCGCTGACTCACGCGTATTTCACAACCCTGCTGCTTGAATCGCCACTCGAGTCCACAGGATCGCGTGCGGCGCAGGCTATTGTCGCCGCATCCGATGCGGAGCTGCGCCATGAGTCCGATTCCGGGCCCTGACACTTTCACCCTCACCTCGCCGCGCCGGCGGGCGATGCTGCGGCGCGGGCTGGCATTGGCGCTGGCGGTGCCGGCCCTGGCCCGCGCCGCGCTGCCGTGGCCGCGCCTGCCCGAGGACGACTTCGCGGCGCAGGCCGTCGACTATCGCCTGGTTGGCACCACGGCCGATCCGGCCCGCTATCCGCAGGCCGCGGCCGGTGCCGAGCGCTGCGGCAACTGCCGCTTCTTCCATGGCGGCCCGGACACGGCCTGGGCCGGCTGCCCGCTGTTCCCCGAACGCCATGTCAGCCGCGCCGGCTGGTGCCGTGCCTGGACGGCCCTGGACGCCGGGGCCTGAGCGATGAACGCCCCGCTGCCCGACAACGCCCTGCCGAGCACCACCGCGGCGCCCGGTCTCACCGTCTGGTACGACGGCGGCTGCCCGATCTGCGCGCGGGAAATCGGCTTCTACCGCCGCCGGCGCGGCGCCGGGGCGATTCACTGGGTGGACCTGCGTGAGGATGGCAGTGCGCTGCCGCCGGGCATCGATCGCAAGACAGCACTTAACCGCTTCACGGTGCAGGCCGCCGATGGCCGCGTGCTCGATGGCGCGCCGGCCTTCCGCGCCATCTGGGCGCGGCTGCCGGCCTTCCGCTGGGCCGCCGTGCTGACCGGGCCGGCGTTCATGCAGCGCCTGCTGGATGTCGGCTACGCCGCTTTCCTGCGCCTGCGGCCGACACCGCCGCCGGATCTGTGCCGCTTCGATGCGCTGCCGGACTGGCTGCAGCGGGAGCTGCGCTCGGACCACGCCGGTGAACTTGGCGCAGTGTTCATCTACCGGGCCATCCTGTTGCTGAACCGTGATCC
>CAYGQN010000254.1:5241-6541 GCA_964351795.1 uncultured Gammaproteobacteria bacterium | reverse complement strand
CGGCCGACGCGATCCCGCGCACGGCCAACTCCACAGCACCGGCCCGCGCACCGGGGCTGTGGCAGGCCGGCGAGATCCTGACCGCCCGCGTGCTGGCCAGCCACGACGACCAGCGCCTGACCCTGCGGATCGGCGAGCACCGCATCCAGGCGCGTTCTCAGACACCCTTCCCGCCCGGTACGCCACTGACCCTGCAGGTGGCCGATGACAATCCGGAACTGCTGGAACTGCGGGTCCTGCCCCGCGATGTACGCACCCCGCAGGAGCTGGCACGCAGCGGCTTGCGCCAGTCCCTGCCGCGCCAGGCGGCACTCGTCGACACGCTCCCGCGGCTGTTCGTCCACCGCGCCGATACCGGCGCGCCAGCTGCCGTGACGAAATCCACTGCCGGCCTCGAGGCCTCGTTGCTGCGCCTGGACGGCAGGCTTGCCGGCGGCGCCGTCCGTGACGCCGTGCTGAACTCCGGCGCTTTCCTGGAATCCCGCCTGGCGCAACTGGTCGAGGGACGGGCGAGCGACCCACGACCGCTGCAGCAGGATCTCAAGGTGGCCCTGCTACGCCTTCTGGCGCTCGCCCAGCGCGAAGTACCCGGCGGTCCTGCCGGCAGCCGCCCGGTGCCGGCCGCGACCCACGCGCCACAGCCACCGATCGCACCTGGGCCGACGCCGGCGCCCGCGCGCGCGAACGCCCAGGCATCGGCCTCCGCCCCCGCGCCGGCGCAGGCGACGCCGCCAGCCTCGCCCGGAGAGCCCGTGACCAGTGCCGCACGCCTGGTCCAGGTCCTGGAGTCGGGTCTGGCGGGCATCGAGAGTCGACAGTTCGCGCAACTCGGCGATGCGGAGCGGCCTGCCGGCCAGGCGCTGACCAGCCTGCCGGTGTTCGTCGGCGATACGCTGCGGGAGCTGCAATTGCGGATCGAACGCGAACCCGATGGCGGTGCCAGGGCATACAACGGGGCTGGCGCCTGGACCCTGTCGCTGGAGTTGCAGACGGACGGGCTGGGCACGGTCGGCGCACGCCTGGCCCTCGGCCCGGCCCTGCTGGACGTGGCCCTGCTGGCCGACAGCAGCGACACGCTGGCCGAGCTGCAGGGGCAGGCCCAGACGCTGCAGGCGCGCCTGGATGCGCTGGGTGCGGGACAGACACGACTGCGTGTGCTGCCATTGTCGACAAGTCGGCCTGCGACGCAGCCGCACGCGGCGCCGCTGGTGGACACGCGGGCTTGAACGGGGGCACCGTCAGACCCGCCCGCGCCGTGGCACTGCGCTACGACGGCCTGGGTGCACCGCGCGTGTCGGCC
>CAYGQN010000254.1:0-5231 GCA_964351795.1 uncultured Gammaproteobacteria bacterium | reverse complement strand
GGGCGACAACTGGCTCGCAGAGGAAATCCTTGCACTGGCCACCGAGAACGGGATCCCGATACATCACGACGCTGCGCTGGTCGGTCTGCTGGCGCAACTGGAGCTCGACCAAGAAATCCCCGAGGCACTCTGGCAGGCAGTGGCGGAGATCCTCGCGTTCATCGCGCACCTCGACGATGCGGCGATACAGGCGCGCCGGGTACGCGCCCTGTCCGCGGGCGGCGCTACTGTCGAGCGGGCTGACCGGCCCGGCGAATGACCTCGCGGTTGCCGGCGATCAGCCGGTCGTTCCCGCCTGCCAGGCCAATCGACTTCAGCGCATTGCCCCGGGCCTCCTCGGTGCGCCCCTGTTGCAGGCGCAGCACCGCCAGCCGGTGCCATAGCCAGGGATTGTCCGGCTCGATGCGGATCGCGCGCTGAAGCAGGGCCGCGGCCCCCTCACCATCACCGGACTCGGCCCGTTGGCGCGCCTGCGCCAGCAACTCGCCCGCGGCGCTGCCCACGGCCGGCACCGCCACCGCTTCCGGCGTCTGTGCGGGTGCAGGCTCCGTCTCCGGCTCCATCGCGGGTGCGCCGGGCTCACCGGCAGCGGGGCGTCGTCCGGCCTCGAGAGCGCACCCCGCGAGCAGGCACAGCAGCATGGACATGAGCAAGGCACGCATTCGCAAAGGCTAGCGCCTGTCGGCGCACACGTCCTTGACCGGGGGCACAGTTCCATCGAGCACGGGCACGCGCGCCAGGGCCGTGCACGCGGGCCGTCGGCCCGGCGCCGCAACCGGCAGGGACTGCCAGCGCAGGCCGGCCGGCATGGGCTGGCGCAACGGCGCCGGCCGCAGGCGTGCCATGATGTCCAGCCACACCCGCAGGGCTCCGCTGCTGCCAGTGAGCCTGGTCGGTGCGTTGTCATCGCGGCCGGTCCACACCACGCCCAGCAGATCGCTCCCGAAACCCGCAAACCAGCTGTCCCGAAGATCATTCGTGGTACCGGTCTTGCCGGCCAGGGGCATGGCGCCCGGCAGCACCGCCGCGACACGGCGCGCAGTTCCCAGGCGCGTGACACCGGTCATCAGGTAGTTCACCTGCCAGGCCAGGCGCTGGTCCACACCCTGGTGGGCGTCCAGGCCGTAGCGGTCCAGGCGTCGACCGCCGCTATCGACAACGGCAGTGACGGCACGTGCAGGCATCCGTGCGCCGCCGCTGGCGAACGTGGCGTACATGCCGGCGACCTCCAGCGGACTCATCTCCACCGCCCCGAGAAACACCGACGGCACCGACGGTACCTCCCGCTCCAGCCCGAGTGCGCCCAGGACCTGGTTGAAGCGGCGGTAGCCCACCTGCAAGCCGACCCGCACCGCCGGTACGTTGCGCGAGAGGATCATGGCCTCGGCCAGGGTCACCGGCCCCATGAAGCTGCCGTCGAAGTTGCCCGGTGACCACTTGCGGCCGTGGCTGTCCGGCAGGGTCAGTGGCGTGTCATCCACCAGCGTCAGCGGCGTGTAGCGATCCGTCTCGCCAAGCGCCGCCAGGTACAGCGCCGGCTTGATCAATGATCCGACCGGTCGGCGGGCATCGAGTGCGCGGTTGAAGCCGGCGAAGGTCGGATCCCGATCCCCGACCAGGGCCAGTACCTCGCCGGTGGCGGGTTGCAGGAGGACGAACGCGGCCTGCAGGACACCACCGGCAAGGCCGGTGTCCTTCTCCAGCGCCTCCAGCCGCGCAGCCAGGATCCGCTCGGCCGCACGCTGCTGCCAGGGGTCAAGCGAGGTGAACACGCGCAGCCCCGCTTCGCGAAGATCCGAATCGCGGTAGTCGCCCAGCAACTGCCGGCGAACCAGGTCCAGGAAGGCCGGGTGGGCATTCGGCGAGCCGCTGGCAATGCGAAGCCCGAGCGGTGCCGCGGCCAGCGCCTGTGCCCGCGCGGGCGGAATCACCCCCGCCGAGGCCATCATGGCAAGTACCGTGTTGCGACGTTCAAGCGCGCGCTCAGGGTGGCGTCGCGGATCGTACAGAGACGGCCCGCGCACCAGTCCGACCAGCATCGCGATCTGCGCCGCATCAAGCTCGGCCACCGGCCGGTTGAAGTAGTAGCGGGCGGCAAGCCCAAAGCCGTGCAGGGCACGACGGCCCTGCTGACCCAGGAATATCTCGTTGACATACGCCTGCAGGATCTCGTCCTTGGAGAACCTGAATTCCAGGATGAGTGCCATGAGCAACTCGTGCAGCTTGCGCGCCCAGCTGCGGTCACGTTCGAGGTAGAGGTTCTTGGCCAGCTGCTGGGTGAGTGTGCTGGCCCCCTGCACTACGCGACCCGCGCGCAGATTCGCCAGGGCCGCGCGCACAATCCCCGGCACATCAAACCCCGGATGGGAACGGAATCGTCGATCCTCAACGGCAAGCAGGGTGCTGCTCAGCAGCTCGGGAATGTCCCCCGCCCCGAGCAGAATGCGGTCTTCCCTGTGCGCCGGAATGATCTGCGCGAACTCCATCGGCTCGAGCCGCTGGACGGCGAGTGCCTCACCCGTGTCGGCATCGCGCAGGCTGCGCACGATGTCGCCATCGAATTGCAGTCGCACGCGGCGGACAGGGGCCCGGCCGTCCGGAAAATCGAAAGCCCGGACAAACGCCTCCACGGCATTCGCCGCGATGCTGTATTCCCCCGGGCCGGACACGGCCGACGTGCGCCGGTAGCCCAGCAGTTCCAGCTCACCGAGCATGCGCTCCTGGCTGACCCGCGCCCCGGCATACAGTTCCAGGGGCCGCGCATAGACCCGGGCGGAGCGGGTACTGCGCCGACCCTCGAAGCCGGTCGTGACCACGTGGTCCGTCCACAACACGCCGGCGGCAAACGCCAGCAGCCCAATCAACCCAAGGTGTACCAGCCACGCACGCGGCCGGCGCCTGCTGCGCCGACGACGGGGCCTGGCCCCGGGCTTGTTCTTTGCCGATCGTGCCATTGCTACCGATTACCACCGGCGAGGGACCGGGACAGGTCCACCAAAAAAAATGCCCCGCCTTGCGACAAGGTGGGGCATTCCGCATCCGGGTCCGACTGGGTGCCCGGCGAAGACTTGAAGACAGCCTGCGCGTTCTGGTTGCCTGCGGATCAGCCTTGAAGCGAATCCACCGCGCTTTGCAGGGCCTCTTCCGGGGAGAGCTGGCCACGGCGTTCGCGTACTTTCTGCATGCGGGCCGCTACTTTCGCTCTTGCCTCGGCTCTGGCCTCTGCCAGCCGCTGCTTTGGTGACCTGGCTTTCGTGGGGCTACTTTTTTTTCCCCGCGCGCCGCTTGGTCGCCTTCTTCTTTGTTGCTTTCTTCTTGGTGACTTTCTTCTTCGTCGCTTTCTTCTTGGTAGCCTTCTTCTTCGCTACCTTCTTCTTGGCCGTCTTTTTCTTGGTGGCCTTTTTCTTGGCTACCTTCTTCTTCGCGGTCTTTTTCTTAGCGACCTTCTTCTTTGCTACTTTCTTCTTGGCAACCTTCTTCTTCGTTGCCTTCTTCTTCGCTACCTTTTTCTTGGTGGCAGTCTTCTTCTTCGTCGCTGTCTTCTTCTTCGCTGTTGACTTCTTTCGAGCAGTTTTCTTCGTCGGACTCGCCATGATATGACCCCCTTAACTTAGGTGTTGCAAAAGTCCATGAATGCATACAACAGTTTTTATATACAACATCAGACTGTTCTACGCAATGAAATGATAGAACAAATTACTGACGAGTACACCTTTGCGGCCGCAATGCGCGATCACTGAAGTGACATCATCGAACGCAGCAACTCAGCTGACTCCGATCGCGTGCGCGATACGGTTGCGGATCTCGTCCACTGATCCGACGCCTTCCACTCGCGCATATTCGAGCGTTGCAGATTCGCTGGCACGACTCGAGTAGTAAGCGATGAGCGGAGCGGTCTGCTCGTGATAGACGGCAAGGCGCTTGCGCACGGTCTCTTCTCGATCATCATCGCGCTGCACGAGTGGCTCACCCGTGACGTCGTCGACCCCCGCCTGTCGCGGCGGATTGAACTCCACGTGGTAGGTACGTCCCGAGGCCTCGTGAATGCGTCGGCCTGACATGCGCCGCACGATCTCCTCGTCGTCGACGGCAATCTCCACCACCTTGTCTATGTCCACGCCCGCCTGCTCCAGGCCCTCGGCCTGGACGATGGTCCGCGGGAAACCATCGAACAGGTAGCCGTTGGCGCAGTCCGGCTCGCGGATGCGTTCAGCCACGAGCCCGAGAATGATCTCGTCGGAAACAAGCCCGCCGGAATCCATCACCTTCTTGGCCTCGACCCCGAGCGGCGTTCCCGCCTTGACCGCCGCGCGCAGCATGTCGCCGGTTGATATCCGGGGAATCGCGAGCGCCTCGCAGATGTAATCCGCCTGTGTGCCCTTACCCGCGCCGGGTGGTCCAAGCAGAATGACTTTCATAGAGCTCTCCTGAGTATTTTGTTAGAGTCGGTGCCGCTTTGCAGACACCATCGGCCGTGCCGCCACCTTGGCAGGCCGGGAGGGGTTCGCCGTGAAACTCGATTTCGACCACAGCGAGGGAAACTTCAGAATCACCAGCTACGGCCCTGGCCGCGTGGTGGTGAACGAAACCGTACTGAGCCGCAGCTTCATACTCAGTCCAGCGGAACTGGTAAGCGACTGGCGGCCACAACAGCCAGGGGACATCACCGGCCAGGACCTGGCTCCGGTGCTCGACATGAGCCCTGACATCGTTCTGGTTGGTACCGGGCCATCGCAGCATTTCCTGTCGCCCGGCATCACCCGGCCGCTGCTGGAAGCACGCATTGGCGTGGAGTGCATGGACACCGGCGCTGCGTGCCGCAGCTTCATGGTCCTCGCCGGCGAGGGCCGTCGGGTGGTTGCGGCCATGCTGATGATCTGAGGGCGCGTCAACGGTCCAGCAACAAGGACTCGCCGGACATCCCCTCGCGCTCCAGGATCTGCCGCAGGCGCCTGAGCGCCTCCATCTGTATCTGCCGCACGCGCTCGCGTGTCACGCCAATCTCGGCGCCGACCTCCTCCAGCGTCGCGCTCTCGTAACCACCCAGGCCGAACCGGCGCATGACCACCGCCCTCTGCTTGTCGTTCAGTTGCGCAAGCCACAGTTGCATGTGGGCCTGCACCTCGCTGTCCTGGAGCAGATCGGCCGGATCGCCATTGTGCTCATCGGGAATCGTATCGAGCAGCGTGCTCTCGGAACCCCGGTCCAGCGGCCGGTCAGCGGAGGCAATC
>CAYGQN010000253.1:0-6575 GCA_964351795.1 uncultured Gammaproteobacteria bacterium | reverse complement strand
GCGCCCGGGCCGGCCGCACCATCGCAGGGCAATGCATGTTCCACGCGTGTTCCACCTTGCGCCGACCGGGCAGTGGTCCGTAGGGTGACACCTGCAACGCATTCCACCGCAGTTCCCCGTGGGATGTTCCATCCGGCGCCGTGCGCCGGCACCCGCGGCAGCCGCCCAGGCGGCGTGCTGTCAGCATCCTCACACCCACAGCATCGGGGGTTGTCATGACCGTTCGCAGCTATTTCCTGCTTGAAGACATCCATCAGACCCGGGCCCTGGTCAGCGAACTGAAGGGCCTGGATTTCAGCGACGACGATATCCACGTCATTGCCAGCAACGACATTCCGCTGGACAAGGTGCCCGAGGCCGACCTGCTGCACCGCAGTGACCTGGCCCAGGCCGCCAAGCGCGGCGTGGTGACCGGCGGTACGCTCGGCGTGCTCGGTGGCACCGGCCTGCTGATGGTCGCCTCGCCGGCCGGCCTTGCCATCGGTGGTGGCGCGCTGCTCACCATGGCGGCCGCCGGCGGTGCCGTGTTCGGCGCCTGGACGGCCTCGCTGGTCGGCGTGAGTGTGCCCAACACGGATCTCGACGAGTTCCGCCGGGCCATCGAGGAGGAGGGCAGGATTCTTGTGCTGGTGGACGCCGAGGACGAAGAGCAGGCCGAGGTGGTTGCAGGCCTCATGCAGGACAATGCGCCGACCCCGGTTACGCGGGCCGGCACGGTGCAGATGCTGGCCTGAGCCGCGGCCCGGCCGTCAGTGCCGGCGGCGGGGGCGGTTCAGCCGCCCTCGCCCGGCCACGCGCTGTTGGCAGACACGTTCCAGCCGAAGGCGGTGGTGACGGCATCGGTATCGTCCTGCGACTCGTCGGCGCGGGCGTACTGGCTGAGTTCGAAGCTCACGCGGTCGAACAGCAGGCACACATGCTCCTGGAAGAAGGTCTCCTCGGCGGCACCGCGGGTGACCACCGACTTGATGAGCACGCCCTGCATCGTGATGTCCACGTAGCGCCGGGCGAGCTGGCGCTTGACGGCCGCCGGCAGCACGCTGATCTGCACGCCGGGGATGATGGTGCCGCTGGCGAACAACTCGCGAATGGCGGGGCTGTCGATGGCCAGCGGCTTGACGATGGTGATCTCGTTCAGGCTGGTCTGATCCCCGGTGGCGACTGCGGCCTGCTTGCGATTGCTGGTCATGCCCCAGGTGAAGGACAGGATGTCCGACCAGCCCTTGTACTTGGGGCTGCGGGTATCGCCCTCCACGCCGTCGATTTTCATGTACATCTGCAGGGACATTGGCGGGGCTCCTGGGGTGACCCGGTGCGGCCGGACCGCGGTGGCCCGCGGCCGTACCGGCCAAATGGCCGCGGGGCCGGCGAGCATAGCAGCCACCGCCACGGACACAACAGCCTGTTCGCCCGGCTGCGAACTGCGCCCCGGTCCGCCCCGCCCCCCGGGCCGGCAGCCGGGGCTTGGGCCTGCTCAGTTGAACGCGTAGTCGGCGGAGTCCAGCTCGTGCGTGCGGCGCCAGAAATCCCAGGCGTGGAAGGGGAAGTTCTGGGTGACGCGGCCGTGGCTGTTCTTGTACCAGCTGTTCACACTGGAGAAGCCGAACGCGATCTTGCGGTTGCGTTCGTCCATGCGTGCGTTGAAGGCTTCGTAGACGTCCTCGCGCACTTCCAGCGAGCGGTGCCCGCTTTCCAGCAGTACACGCAAGGCATCGACGATGTAGTTCGCGGTCAGCTCCGAGAACATGATGATGCTGCCATACACCACCAGGTTGGTATTGGGGCCGTACATGCAGAACAGGTTGGGAAAGCCCGGCACCGTGGCACCGACATAGGCGCGGGCGTCGTCCTGCCACAGCGCGTGCAGGTCCCGGCCGTCGCGACCGGTGACCTCGATGGGCATGAGGAACTCGGAAGCCTTGAAGCCGGTGCCGTAGATGATCACGTCCAGCGCGTGCTCGTCACCGTTGGCACAGCGGATACCGTCTTCGGTGAAGCTGTCGATACCCTCGCGCACCATGCGCACGTTGTCGCGCTTGAGTGTCTGTATCCACTCGCCGTTGTCGCGCACGATGCGCTTGGCGCCCACCGGGGAGTCGGGAATGATGACGTCCGCGAGGTCCGGTCGATCGGCGAACTGCGGCTCCATCCAGGCGGTGATGGCCGCGCGCAGGGCCTCGTTGCGCGCCGACACGGCCCGCTCGGTGGGCGGGTAATCCGGGTCCACCTCGATATCGTCGAGAAAGCCCACCACCTGCACCAGCACCAGCGCCGCGCGATAGCACAGGGCGTAGGCAGGCAGGTTCTCCAGCAGCCAGGCCTTGCTGTCGCTGACGGCATCGGTGAGATCCGGCGTGGGCAGCAGCCAGTTGGTCGTGCGGGCGAACACGGTGAGGTCCACGCCCTCGCGCGCCAGTTCCCGGATGAACTGCACGGCGCTGGCGCCGGTGCCGATGACGCCCACTCGCTTGCCGCGCAGATCGACGTCGTGGTCCCAGCGGGCGGAATGGAAGGCGGGCCCCTTGAAGCGCTCCTGGCCGGCAATGGCAGGGATCTTCGGCCGGTTGAGCTGGCCGCAGGCGAACACGGTGACGTTGCTGCGCACCTGGCCGGCGCTGTCCGGCCCGTTCAGCTCCAGCAGCCATTCGCCGGCCTGCTCATCCCAGCGCGCGGCGCGCACCTCGGTGTTGAAGCGGATGTGTTCAAGCAGGCCGGCCTGGCGGGCGACGTCCTGCAGGTATTGCTGCACGTCGGCAGCGGGGCTGTAGTAGTGCCCCCAGTGGCGGCGCGCGAAGGCGAAGCTGTAGTAGAAGCTGTTGATGTCCACCCGGCAGCCCGGGTAGTGGTTCTCCAGCCAGGTGCCGCCCACGTCGTGGTTCTTCTCGTAGATGGTGAACGGCACGCCGGCCTGTTGCAGGCGCCAGGCCAGGGCCAGGCCGGATTCACCGGCGCCGATGATGGCCACGTGGAAGGGGCGTTCCGGCGCCAGCCCGGCCTTCGACCAGCGCGGACGCCGCAGGTCGTCCTGGCCGGCCACCAGCTCCTCGGCCACCAGCGGCAGGTAGGGCTCGATGGCCGGGCCCATCAGCCACTCGCCCATGCGGGCCAGCTGCGCCGGCGTCGGTGTCGCCGGCACCGGTCTGCCACTGGCGGCGAAGGCCATCAGTCGCTGCAGGCATTCGGCGCGGATCCTGGCTTCGGTGTCGGCATCGACGTCGCAGCGCGCCACCCCGGCCAGTTCAATGCGCGGTTTCCACTCCGGGCGAAGCACGCCGGCATCGCCGGTCAGGTGGGCGACCGTCATCAGCAGGGCCGGCAGATCCGCCGCCGGCAGGTGCCGCGCCAGGGTCTGCTCGTCGGCCGTCAGGCCGGTGAGCACCGCGTTGAACGGGCTCGCATCGGCATCGCCGGCTGGCGACGATACTGGTTCGAAATCCTGGGCTGCTGTGCTCATCGGTTCATCCCCCCTGCTGCGTTGGCGTCCGGCCCGGTACATGCCGATGCCGTGTAGGTGTCGGTCACCCGCGCTGCGCCCGGCCGTCATTGCAGCCGGGCCGGCGGGTCAGGGTGCAGTATTGGCGGGGCGGGGCCGCCGGCGTCCCATCCCCCGGGGCTGGCCCCGGCAGGCTGCGGCTGGCCCGGCCCCATACTTTCGGCTAGGGTGCCCTGTCACAGCATGGACGGGAGCGTCGGGGGAGGGGGCATGCACAGCGAGACGCCGCAGGTCATCGGCACGCTGCTGGCGGTACCGCCGGCGCCGCCGTGGTTCGTCGAGCGCGATGCCCTGGCCGGGGTCCTGGCCACCGCGGCGGGCAGCCGCCTGTGCTTTGTCCGCGCCCCGGCCGGTTACGGCAAGACCACCCTGGTCGCCGACTGGGCGCGGCGTACCCGGGCGGCCGGGGGGCGGGTGAGCTGGCTCAGCCTGGGCGAACTCCATGACGATCCGCGCACCCTGCTGCGCTACGTCGTCGCGGCCCTGCGCACCAGCTGGGGCCCCATCGGCGAGGCGACACTGACACTGCTGAACACCAACCTCCCGGTCGGGGCCTCCTCGCTGGTTACCACCCTGGTGAACGAAATGGCGGCGTTGTCAGAGACCACCTGGCTGGTGCTCGATGATGTCCACGGCCTGCGGCATGCCGATGCGCTGCAGGTGCTGCAGGAACTGTTGCAGCATGCGCCGGCGCAGCTGCACGTGGTGATGACCTCGCGCGAAGCGCCGGGCTTTCCCGTGGCGCGCATGCGCCAGCAGGGCCAGCTGGTGGAGATCGGCATGCGCGAGCTGGCCTTCTCCGCTGACGAGGCCGCGCGCCTGCTGCAAAAGGAGAACCTGCCGCTCGCCAGCGGCGACGCCGATGCGCTGGCCCGCCACACCGGCGGCTGGGCGGCCGGCCTGCGCCTGGCCGCCATCAGCATGCGCGAGCAGCGCTCAACGGCCGGGTTCATCCGCTCGTTTGCCGGCGACCAGTCGGCGGTGTCGGCATTCCTGCAGGAGGATGTCCTGAGCCGCCAGCCCGCCGTCCTGCAGCAGTTCCTGCTGGGCGCGGGGGTGCTGGATGAACTCAGCGCGCCGATGTGTGATGAGGTGCTGGAACGCGGGGACAGCCGGGCCCTGCTGGAGCAGGCCCTGGCGCGCGGGCTGTTCCTCATCCCCGTGGATGGCGCCGGCGAGCGCTTCCGCTTTCATCGCATGTTCGGCGAGTTCCTGCGCCAGCGTGCCCTGCGCGATGATCCCGGGTTGGTACGGCGCATCGCCGCGCGCGCCAGTGACTGGTGCGATCGCCACGGCGATACCTACGCGGCGGTGGAATACGCCCTGCGTGCCGATGAGCCCGAACGTGCCGGCGAACTGCTGGACAGTTGCTCGGAGCGCATTTTCGCCGCCGGCCAGCTCGAGGTGCTGGAGCGCCTGGCCGGCCGGCTGCCGCCGGGCGTGATTGAACGCTGCCCGCGGTTCGCCCTCGACCTGGTATGGATCCACACCCTGCGCTGGCAGATCACGCCGGCGCGCCGGCTCATGCGCCGCGTCAAGGCCGGCCTGCAGGCGCGGGCCGCGGCCGGCGAGGCCATCACACCGTCCCTGCACGAGAAGCTCCTGCACCGGGAGATCATGATCGCCCTGCTGCATGATCGCCTGGAGGAGGCCGAAGCCCTGCGCAGTCGCTGGCCGCTGCTGACCACCGGCGAGAACGACTACTTCGAGGGCTCGGCTGAAACCGCCGACCTGCTGGCGCGGCGCGAACGCCTGGATGTGCGCTACGTGCTGGCGGCCGCGCCGCGCGTGCGGCGCCTGTTCCAGAATGCCGGTACGGAGTTCGGTACCGTGTGGTTCGACAGTGTCTGTGCCCCGGCCTACCTGCTCAGCGGTAACGCCGAGCGGGCCGCGCAGGTGCTGCGCGGCGCCATCGACACCGCCGTCCGCGTGACCGGCCCGGACTCCGCCCTGGTGGCCATGCCGTCGCTGCTGCTCGCCCAGGTGTGCTACCTGCGCAATGATCTCGCCCAGGCGCGGGCCCTCATCCATCAATGGCTGGCGCAGGCGGACCAGATCGGGTTCGTCGACCAGCTCATTGCCGGCTTCGTCTGCGCCGCCCGCCTGGCCGACCATGCGGGCGAGCATGCGCAGGCCCTGGCGATGCTCGATCGCGGCGATGACCTCGCCGCCGCGTTCGGCTTCGAGCGCCTGGCGCTGCACCTCACGGCCGAACGGCTGCGCCAGCTGTGCATGCAGGGCCAGGCCGGGGCGGCGCGCGAGATTCTCGCCAACTCCGCGGTCATGCATGACCACCCGCTGCTGCCCCCGGATCGCCAGGCCAGCGTGACCCGCGCCGTGGCCGTGATGACGCGGGCCGGCCTCAGCCGCGGCAGCAGCGAGCAGGCTGCCGCCACCCGGGTATTGCGGGCCTGGATCGCCAGCCTTGAAAGCCATGGCTGCGTGGCGCTGGTCATTCGCATGCGCGCGGTGCTGGCGGACCTGCTGTTCGCCGAGGGTGATGCACGTGGCGCCTGGCGGGCGCTGCGCCCGGCGGTGGAAGCGGCCGCGGACAGCGGCCTGCTGCGGCCCTTGATCGACGAGGCGACGGGCAGCCTGGCGACGCTGCGCCATGCCGGCGACAGCGGCGCGCTGGCCGGTGATCCGCTGGCGCCGCTGGTGGCGGCGCTGCTGGACGCGCCCGCCGGCGAGCCCGACATCGGCCGGCCCGGCGGCGTTGCCACGGGCGCGCGGATGGAGGCGCTGACACCGCGCGAACACGAGGTGCTGTGCTGCGTTGCCGACGGCTCCAGCAACAAGGAGATCGGCCAGCGCCTGGGCATGAGCGAGGCCACCGTGAAGTGGCACCTGCAGCATGTCTACGACAAGCTCGCCGTGCACCGGCGCGTTGGCGCGGTACGCCGCGCCCGCACGCTCGGGCTCATCCCCTGAGCGCAGCGCGCGTGCACCCGCTGCCTTGTGCGGTTCACAATGCCGTGGCTCGCCGCGCTGCCGGCCCGGCAGTCCCCGGCCCTGGCCGGCACATTGATCCAGCCCCTGGCGCCGCGGTCCTTGGCCAGCCCGGACGCCTCAGCGGCTACTG
>CAYGQN010000252.1:0-6585 GCA_964351795.1 uncultured Gammaproteobacteria bacterium | reverse complement strand
CGCTGCCTCCCGACCCGCGGCGGCAGGCAGCGCTTGGTCCGGCAGGATCGTCACCGCAATCCGCAGCCGGGCGGCCTGTGCCGGATACTTGCCCCGCCGATTTCGCCGACCGCAACGCCGGGCCGCCGGCGCGGCTCACTACCCGGCGGCCAGCTCGCGGGCGGCGTCCTCCAGGCGGGCCCAGGCGGCGTCCACGTGCGCCTCGCGCGTGAAGGTGCCGCCGATGCTCATGCGCAGCGTGAAACGCTCATCGAGCCGCGTGTGCGTGAGGTACATGCTGCCGCCGCGATTGAGACGGTGCATCAGCGCCTCGCTGGCCGCGTCGCCGGCGACGTGGCGGAAGCAGATGAGGTTGAGCGGGTTGTCCACGGCCAGCTCGAACAGCTCGCTGTCGATCACCCGCTGCTTGAAGGCCTGGGCGATGCGCACGTGCTCGCGGATCTCGCGCTGCAGCCCCTCCACGCCGTAATGGCGCAGCACGAACCACAGCTTCAGCGCCCGGAAGCGGCGGCCCAGCGGCACCTGCCAGTCCCGGTAGTCGATGACGGCGCCGGCGTCGGTCGCCTCGTTGCGCAGGTACTCGGGCAGGATGCTGAGCGCGTTGATGAGCGCCTGGCGGTCGGCCACGAAGAACGCATTGCAGTCGAAGGTGGTGAACATCCACTTGTGCGGGTTGAAGGTATAGCTGTCGGCGGCTTCGACACCGTCATTGATGGACCGGAACTCCGGGCACACGGCAGCGGTGCCGGCCATGGCGGCATCCACGTGCAGCCACAGGCCGTGCTCGCGGGTGACCGCGGCGATGGCATCCACGCGGTCCAGGGCCAGCGACGAGGTTGTGCCCACGCAGGCGCAGACGAAGAACGGGCGGCGGCCGGCGGCGAGGTCGGCACGGATGAGGGCGTCCAGCGCATCGGCGCGCATGCGGAAGGCGGCATCCACCGGCACCAGGCGCAGCTGGTCGGCGCCAATGCCGGCAATCATGCAGGCCTTCTCGATGGAGGAATGCGCCTGCGCCGAGGTGTAGGCCACGAAAGCCCCGTCGCAGCCGGCGCGGTTGCTGTGTCCGCCGCTGGCGCGCTCGCGGGCGGCCAGCAGGGCGCACAGGGTGGCATCGGAGGCCGAGTGCTGGATCACGCCGCCCCCGTCGCTGGTCGACAGGAACCGCGGCGGCAGACCCAGCAGGTGCACCAGCCAGTCCATCACCCGCGTTTCCAGTTCCGTGCAGGCCGGGCTGGTGGCCCACAGCATGCCCTGCACGCCCAGGCCCGATGAGATTATCTCGCCCAGCAGCGCCGGTCCGGAGCCGTTGCAGGGGAAGAACGCGAAGAAGTTCGGCGACTGCCAGTGGGTGATGCCCGGCAGGATGATGCGGTTGACGTCCTCGAGCATGGCCTCGAAGGACTCACCCTGCTCGGGCGGCCGCGCCGGCAGGCTGGCGGCGATCTCCCCGGGCTCGACCTGCGACAGCACGGGCAGCTCCGCCACTCCGGCCAGGTAGTCCACCACCCAGTCCACCGCCTGGTGGGCGTTGCGGCGGAAGGTTTCGAGGTCCATGTGCCGGGATTCGGGATCATCTTGCATCGTCATGCGGACTCCTGGGATGGCGGCCGACACCGTCGGCTGGCCGGGATCATCGCACACGCACCGCAGCGGTGCAGGCGCGCGGCGGCATTTGGCCGGCAGGCGATTTCGTGTAGGTTTGGGCCATGTTAGCTGCCTGCCGACTGACGAGCCGCCTGGCCTGCCTGAGCCTGGCGCTGGCGCTTGCCGCCTGTTCGAAGCCGCCGTCGCGGCTGGAGCAAATCCTCGCGGTGGGCGAGCTGCGCGTGGCGACCACCAACGATGCCACCACCTACTACCTGGATGCCGATGGCCAGGCCGGCTTCGAGTACGAACTGGCCAAGGGCCTGGCGGATACCCTGGGGCTGAAGCTCACCATCATCGTGCCGCCCCGTTTCAGCGGGGTACTGCCCCTGGTGGCCTCCGGCCGCGCCCACATCGGCGCCGCCGGCCTGACCGTCACGCCCGAACGCAGCAGCCGCTTCGCGTTCGGGCCCACCTACCTGGTGATCACCGAGCAGCTGGTGTACCGGCGCGGCCAGGTCCGGCCGGACGACATCGAGGAGCTGGCCGGCGGGGAGCTGCACGTGGTGGCCGGCAGCAGTTACGCGGAGCGCCTGGCCGGCCTGCAGGCGCAGTACCCGGCGCTCGACTGGACCGCCCGCGAGACGGCCAGCGTCGAGGAGCTCGCCGAGGCGGTCTGGAACGAGGCCATCGACTACACCATCGTCGACTCGCATCGCCTGAAGCGCCTGCGGCGGGTATTCCCGGAGCTGAGCATCGCCTTCGACATCGGCGGCCCGCAGCCGATCGCCTGGGCCATGCGCCGCGACGAGGACGACTCGCTCAGTGCCATCGTCGACAACTACTTCGCCCGCCTGCGTGAATCCGGCCAGCTGGCGCGCCTGCTGGACAAGCATTTCGGCCGCGCCCAGAGCTTCGACTACGTGGATGCGCGGGTTTTCCTGCGCCACCGCGAGAACCGGCTGCCGACCTTCGTCGAGCAATTCCAGGCGGCCGGGGAGACCACCGGTATCGACTGGCGGCTGCTGGCGGCGCTGTCCTACCAGGAATCGCACTGGCGCCCGAAGGCGCGCTCTCCCACCGGGGTGCGGGGCATCATGATGCTCACGCAGACCACGGCCAAGCGGATGGGCGTGACCAACCGCCTGGATCCGGCCCAGAGCATCAGCGGCGGTTCCCGCTACCTGCGGGAAATGCTCGACCGTCTGCCGGCGCGCATCGACGAACCGGATCGCACCTGGCTGGCCCTGGCCGCCTACAACATCGGCCTCGGGCACCTGGAGGACGCGCGCGTGCTCACCGAAATTCGCGGCGGCAACCCGGACAGCTGGATCGACGTGCGCGAGACCCTGCCGCTGCTGGCGCAGCGGGAGTGGCACCGCCAGACACGCTACGGCTACGCCCGCGGCAATGAACCGGTGCAGTTCGTGCGCAACATCCGCCGCTACTACGACGTGCTCAGCCGGGACCGCCAGACGCTGCCCACGGGCAGGGCGGAAGAGCAGGCGCGGCGGAGCATCGAACCCTCGCCGGTGCTGTAGCCGGGCGGGTGTCGGCACGGCTTGCGGGTAACGGCGAAGCGGTGCCCGCGGCCACGAGGGCTTTGCTCAGACGACCACGTTGCGGCGCGAATCGGCCAGCGCGCGGGCTTTCTGGATTTCCGCGCTGGACATGCGCTGCTCCAGTTTCTCCCGCGTGCCGGCGGCCTCGGCGACACCGTCGTCCAGGGCCAGGGTGTACCAGCACCAGGCCTCCTGGTCATCGCGCTCCACCCCCATGCCGCGGGAGAAGAACACGCCAAGGAAATAGCGCGCCCGGGCGTAGCCCTGCGCCGCCGCCAGCTGCATCCAGTCGGCCACCTCTTCGTAATCCACCGGCTGGCGCGTCATGAGCGCCCGGGCGTAGCGGTACTGGGCCTTGCTGTAACCGTGCTCGGCGGCACGCAGGTACCAGTGCATGGCCTCGTCCGGATCGCCGGCCGGGTCCCCGGGCATGTCGTACAGGCGCGCCAGCGCGTACTCGGCCTTGCCGTAGTCCTGTTCCGCTGCCTGGCGGTACCAGTAGCGGGCCATCTCCTGGTCGGCCTTCACGCCCTCGCCGCGCGCGTAGAACATGCCCATGCTGAACTGGGCCTTGGCGTAGCCGTGCTCGGCGGCGAGGCGCATCCACTCGGCCGCCTGCTGCGGGTCCTGCTCGGTGCCGCGACCCGCCGCCAGCATCAGCGCCAGGTTGTACTGCGCCTTGGCGTAGCCGAGCTCGGCGGCACGCTCGTACAGGGCCACGGCGGCGGCGTCGTCGCGAGGCACGCCCTCGCCCTGGGCGTAGGCCATGCCAAGGTTGAGCATGGCGCGCGGGTAACCCTGGTCGGCGGCCAGCTGGTACCAGCGTACGGCCTCGGCGGCGTCGGCCGGCCCGCCGAGGCCGTTGGCGCACATGTAGCCGAGGTTGTGGCGGGCTACCGGGTTACCGAGGTCCGCCGCCTGCTGGTAGTACAGGCGGGCCTTGCCGTGGTCGCGGGCCACCTGGCGGCCGGACTGGTAGTACCAGGCCAGCATGGCCAGCGCCGGCGGATGCTGCTTGTCGGCGGCGAGCCGGAACCAGCCAAGCGCCTCGCCGTGGTCCACCGGCACGCCCTCACCGGCGGCATACATCTCGCCGATGGCGTACTCGGCCCGGGGGTCACCCTCGTTGGCGGCGGCCCGGTAGAAACCGAGCGCCCGATCCGGATCGCGCTCCACCCCCCAGCCATGGCGGAAATTGTTGCCCAGGAGCATGCGCGCATCCGCCGAGCCCTGTTCCGCCTCGGCGATCAGGGTGGGCAGGTCGAGCGTGGCTGTGCTGGCGTTCACGCGGCTGGGGCCCTGGTGTGGGCCGGATCACGGAACCGGCGGCCTGCGTCAAGCCGGGCGCGGCCCTGCCGATATGTCGACAAGGCCCACCCCGCGGGGATCAGCATGACCGAGACCGACCTGGAATCCATATTAGGTGAAACCGTTGAACTCATTCCCCTGCCCCAGGCGTACTTCCGGTTGCGCGCGCTGCTGGCCGACCCCGTGGTCGGCGCCGATGCCATTGCCGATGTCATTGCCACCGACCCGGCCCTGACGGCCAGGCTGCTGCAGATCGCCAACAGCGCCTTCTTCGGCCTGGCCCGCAAGGTGGACACGGTCAGCCGCGCCATCAGTGTGGTCGGTAACGAGGAGATTCATTCGCTGGCCCTGGCCATCTCCGCAGTGCGCTCATTCTCGGCCCTGCAGCCCGAACTTGTCGACATCACCGAGTTCTGGCGCCGAAGTGTACATTGCGCCGTGATCGCCCGCCGGCTGGGGATGCGGCTGGGCAACGAGCGCGGCGAGCGCCTGTTCGTGGCCGGCATGCTGCACGGCATCGGTCACATCGTGCTGTGCCAACTGCAGCCGGAGCCGATGCGCGAACTCATCAATGACAGCGGCGATCGGCGCCCCATCGCCGAGCGCCAGCGCGAGCGATTCGGCTTCGACTACGCCGATCTCGGCGCCGGCCTGCTGGCGCGCTGGAACCTGCCGGAGTCGCTGTGCGGGGCGGTCCAGTTCCATACCCGGCCCGCCCAGGCCGACGGGACGGGGCTGGCGGCGGCCTGGGTGCATATCGCCTCGGTACTCACCGAATCGGCGGCCTGGGCACCCGGCACGGCGGAGCCACCGGAGATGGACCCGGTGGCCTTCCAGATCACCGGCATCGCGGTGGAGGCCATCGAGGGGATCCTCGAGGAGGCCGACGAGCAGGTGGCCGCGGCGGTCAGCTTCCTCGTGCCCGACGCGCCGGCCAGCGCGCGCCGGGAGCTCAACGTTGCCGAATCCGCTCTTGCCTGAGAATGCGCGCGACCTCGGCGGCCAGTTGCCGCTGCCCGGGGTCGAGATCAGCCTCCAGCGCCGCCCCCGCCTCCTGCGCCCCGGCATGGCCGCCGGCGGCGGCCACCGCGCACCAGGCACGCGCCTTCACCGGGTCGGCAGGCATGCCACGGCCGAGCGCGAAGGACAGGCACAGCAGGTACTGCGCCTGCCCGTGGCCCTGCGCGGCGGCCTGCGTGTACCAGTAGGCCGCGGCGGTGTAGTCGCGCTCGATCCCTTCGCCCTGGCCCTGCATCAGCCCGAACAGGTACTGGCCCTGCGCGTGCCCGGCGCGGGCGGCCTGCGCCAGCCAGCGCAGGGCTTCCTGCGGTGCCGGCGGCTGGCCGGCGCCGTGGCGCAGGGCATCACCCAGGGCGGTCATCGCCGCAACATGCCCGGCCTCGGCAGCCTGGCGGAACCAGTCCGTGGCGACCTGCGGATCGGCCGTCACCCCTTCACCGCGCCGGTGCATCAGCCCGAGGTTGTAGCAGGCCTGCGGCTGGCCGCCGGCCGCGGCACGCTCGTACCACTGCCGCGCCCGGGCGAAGTCCTGCGGCACCGCCGTGCCGGTGGCGTGCATCCAGCCGAGGTTGACCTGCGCAGCGCTGTGCCCGGCCCGGGCGGCCTGCTCGAACCAGGGCAGGGCAGCCGCCGGATCCGGCGGGCCATCGACCCCCCGCAACAGCAGGTTGCCGAGGTTGTGCGCGGCCGCCGGCGCCGCGCCACCGGCCGCGGCGGCCTCGTACAAGGCCATCGCGCGGGCCGGCTCACCGCTGCGTTCGGCCGCCAGGGCGGCCCGGAAGGCGGCCTCCGGCTCAACGGCGCCGGCCAGTGTCGGCAGCAGCAAGGCCAGCCACAGACCCAACCGCCCGGCATCACGGTAGCTGTCGCCGGCGCCCGACATGGGCCGCGCAGGCGGAGTCGCCGGGGCCGTGTTGCGCCGCCACATGAATACGATGAGTTTTTGAGAAATCAACACGTTGACGTTCGACTGACCATCGGCAATGCAAACGGGCACGGCTGTTGCAGCACCCCTGCTGCAAACCGCGGATGCTAGCCCGCCACGGGAACCCTGAACAGCAATGCCTGAAGCGCCAAAGCACATCCGACTCGGCAAACGCCGCTCACC
>CAYGQN010000251.1:0-6673 GCA_964351795.1 uncultured Gammaproteobacteria bacterium | reverse complement strand
GTCCAGGGCACCCTGGAGGCCACCGACATTGCCGTGGGCGGCGCGGCGCAGCGGTTCGTCGTGGAGGCAGCCAGCAGCCGGCTGCAGGCCAGCCGGGACGAGGGCGGTCGCTGGGCCGTCGAGCTGAACCGGCTCAACCTGCGCACCCGCAACGGCAGCTGGCCGGAGAGCGACCTGGCGCTGACGGTAATCCCGGCCGCGGGCGGGAACACTGCGCTGGTGGCCCGGGCCGGTTTCCTGCGCCTGGATGACGTCGGTCCCATCCTGCCGGGGATCGATGCCATTCCCGCGAACATCCGGGCGGCCGTGGAACAGGTGCAGCCTCGCGGTGAACTGCGCGACCTGCGGCTCGGCTATTTCCCGGAACGCCCGGCTGATCAGCGCTTCTACGTGCACGGGCAGTTCGCCGACGTGATGACCCGCCCGGCCCGTGGCTGGCCCGGGGTGAACGGGCTGCGTGGCAGCCTCCGCACCGACGCGGCGGCCGGCCGGCTGCAACTGCAAAGCGAGTCCCTGCAACTGGATTTCGCGGAGCGCTTCGAGCAGCCGCTGTGGCTGCAGCGCCTGACCGGCACCCTCGCCTGGGAACGGGTCGACCAGGGCTGGCGGGCCTGGAGCGACACCCTGAAGCTCGAGCATGCCGCCCTGGCGGCCACACTGTCAGGTGAGGTAACGGCCGCCGAGGGCGGCGCACCGCAAGCCGATGTCATCGCGCGCTTCGACGCCGGCGATATCGAAGCGGTCCGCGACCTCGTGCCCCGCCAGGTGCTGCCCGAACGCGGCTACAGATGGCTGCGCACAGCGCTGCAGGGTGGCCGGCTGATATCCGGCGGGGGGGTCATCCGCGGGCCGCTGGCGGACTTTCCCTTCGACAACGCCGAGGGGGTGTTCAAGCTGCGCTTCGAGGTCGAGGACGCGCTGCTGGAGTTCCATCCCGCCTGGCCGCGCCTGGAGCAGGCCGATGCCGCGTTCGAGTTCGTCGGCCGCCGGCTGAGCGTCAAGGCGCCCCGTGCCACGCTCCTCGGCATGACACTGCAGGACGTCGACCTGAGCATCCCGGACCTGTCGATCCGCCAGCGCAAGGTGATTGCCCACGGTCGTGCCAGCGGCACGGCGGCGGCCGCGATCGACGTCATCGCCGCCTCGCCCTTGCAGGCGCGGCTGGGCGAGCGCCTCGGCGAAATCGACATCGGCGGGGAGCTCGACATCGACCTGGCCCTGGAGATTCCCCTGTTGCGCGGCTCGCGGCCGCACAGCAAGGGCTGGATCCGCCTGCCCGGCAACCGCATCCGCGTGCACAGGCCGGCCATCGTGTTCAACAGCGTGGCCGGACGGGTCAACTTCGACGGGCCCGAGTGGCGTTCAGAGCAGCTCACGGCGCAGTACCTCGAACGCCCGGTGGACCTGGCCTTGTCCGGAGGACGCACCGATGACACACCCTGGAGCCGCTATCGCATGAGTGGCAGCGCCGACCGCGCGCTGGTGCTCAACCAGCTCGGCGCGGCCAGCCCGCAGCTGGCCGAATCCCCGGCCCTGCAGCGGGCCGTCGAGCGGATCAGCGGCAGCGCCCGCTGGACCGCCGAGCTGACAGCCAACGGGGGCGGCGCGGCCCGGCATCGCCAACTGCGCGTGCACAGCGAACTCGAAGGCCTGGCACTGGACCTGCCCGCCCCGCTCGGCAAACCGGCCGGGGCGCTCATGCCGTTCAGCCTTGACACCACGCTCGACGGCCCGCAGGGCAGCGGCCGGCTGTCGCTGCGCCTGGGCGATGGCATAGCCCTGGAACTGCTGCGGGCGCAGGACAAGCCGGGGTTCAGCGGCGCGGCCCTCGGCCTTGGCGACGGCGAGCCACCGGCGCCGGAGGCGGGGACACTGCGAATCGCCGGTCATCTCGAGCACCTGTCCGTGTCGCGCTGGATGGCCTTGCGCGACGCACTGCAGCCAGCGGCAACACCCGCGGCCGGCAGCACACCGACCCCGGCCGGGACCGCGCTGGCCGTGGAAGCCAGCTTCAGCATCGAACACCTGGAGGCCGGCGGCCGTGAATTCGAATCACTGGCCATCAGCGCCGAGCGGGACAGCACGGGCTGGAACGTGGGCCTGGCCGGCCCGGACATCGCCGGCAACGTGCTCGCGCCGGCAGTGGCCGGCGGCCAGCCCGGCCCGGTGCAGATCGCCCTCGAACGGTTGCATATCGGCCCGCGTGCAGATCCGCCACCGGACTACCTGCCCTCCCCGCAGCGGATCCCGGCCCTCACGCTCACCAGCGATTCCACGCGCTTCGAGAACCTGGACCTCGGCCATACCCGGCTCAGCACCGAACCCATCGGCGACGGGCTGCGCCTGACCAGCCTGCAGGTCGACAGCGCCCGCGTCCAGCTGACCGGCGCCGGTGACTGGCTCGAACGCGACGGCCAGCACAGCTCGGCGTTCGACATCGCGGTCGGCGGGGACGATTTCGGCCAGCTGCTGGCCGCCTTCGGTTACGACAGCGCGGCCATCGAGGGCGGGGATACCGAGCTGCGCATCAACGCCGCCTGGGACGGCACGCCGGCGCAGTTCACCCTGGACAAGCTCCGCGGCACCCTGGAGCTGCGCGTGGACGAGGGCCGCCTGCTCAACGTGGACCCGAAAGCCGGCCGCCTGTTCGGCCTCATCAGCCTGCAATCGATCAAGCGCCGCCTGACGCTGGATTTCGCCGACCTGTTCCGCAAGGGCTTCAGCTTCGACCGCATCCGGGGCGCTTTCGAACTCGACGGGGGCAATGCCTACACCAACAACCTGGTCATGGACGGGCCCTCGGCACGTATCGAGATCACCGGCCGGACCGGCCTGTCGGACAAGGACTACGACCAGGTGGTCACCGTCACGCCGCAACTGGCGGGATCCCTGCCCGTGGCCAGCGCTTTCTTCGGCCCGGCCGGCGCCGGCGTGGGCGCGGTTCTGTTCATCGGCCAGAAAGTATTCAAGTCATTGCCTGAACAGCTCGATAAGATGCTTAGCCGCCAGTACGTGGTCACCGGTGACTGGGAAGATCCGGTGGTGGAACAGGTCAAGGGACTCGACCTTTCCTTCGATGGCTGAGCCTCCCGCAACGGAACCAACGGAATTTTTGTAGAATCCGCACCTGATTAACGGATGCGCCCGCAACCCAGGGAGATCGCCCCATGAAGGCAAATCACCGGAATACCCGCAGTGCATCGCTGGCCGTGCTGCTGGCTGCCATTGCCGCCGTTCCTGCAGCAGGTCCGGCCATGGCCGCCTCGCCGTCGGCCTCACCCAGTTCCCAGGCCATCGAAAGCGGTCGCCAGCGTTACATGAACAACTGCAGCGCCTGCCACGGCAACGACGGCAAGGGCATGGGCCCCATGCTCACCGCCCTGAACAAGAAGCCCGCCAATCTCACCACGATCCGCGCCCGCAACAACGGCGTGTTCCCGCTGCGGGAGCTGTACGACAGCATCGACGGCCGCGACATGGCTGCCCATGGCAGCCGCGACATGCCGGTCTGGGGCGAGGAGTTCAAGGCCAGTGTGGCCATGGGCTCGGAAACGCTGGTTCGAGGCCGGATACTCGAACTGCTGATGTTCCTGGATTCCATCCAGGCCAACTGATGCCGTGCGCGCCGGGCCCAGGCCCGGCGCAGCCCGGAACCACGCATTGTTCAACGGAAGGCAGAGCACACCATGGCCACTTCATCCATGTCCCAGGCGTTCGCGCAGAATTTCCTTGGCCAGTCCCCGAACTGGTACAAGCTCACGGTGGTCGGGTTCCTGCTGGTCAACCCCCTGGTGCTGTTCCTGTTCGGCCCCTTCGTGGCCGGCTGGGTGCTGATCGGGGAATTCATCTTCACCCTGGCCATGGCCCTGAAGTGCTATCCGCTCCAGCCCGGCGGCCTGCTGGCCATCGAGGCCGTACTGCTCGGGCTCACGCATGCCGAGACGGTGTACGAGGAAACGCTGCAGAACTTCCCGGTCATATTGCTGCTGATGTTCATGGTGGCGGGCATCTACTTCCTGAAAGACCTCCTGCTGTTCACCTTCACCAAGATCCTGCTGGGCGTGCGCTCGAAGGTCGCGCTGTCGATGCTGTTCTGCAGCGTGGCGGCGGTGCTGTCGGCCTTCCTGGACGCACTGACCGTCACGGCCGTGGTCATCACGGTCTCCACGGGCTTCTACAGCGTCTATCACAAGGTGGCCTCCGGCAAGGACTTCCACCATGCCGATCATGACTCCGGCGCCGATACCGACGTGCGCGAACAGCACCGTATGGAGCTCGACCAGTTCCGCGGCTTCCTGCGCAGCCTGATGATGCACGCTGCGGTGGGTACCGCGCTCGGCGGGGTGATGACCATCGTCGGCGAACCGCAGAACCTGCTCATCGGCAAGATCGCCGGCTGGGAGTTCATGGAATTCTTCCTGCGCGTGGCACCGGTCTCCATTCCCGTGTTCTTCATCGGCATCGGTACCTGCGCCGCGCTGGAGATGACCCGCAAGTTCAGTTTCGGTGACCAGTTGCCCGACAACGTGCGCCAGGTGCTCACGGATTACGACAACGCCCAGGCCGAACGGCGGACCCTGCGCGACAAGGCGGCCCTGGTGGTCCAGGGTGTCGTGGTGGTGCTGCTGGTGCTCGCGCTGGGCCTGCACCTGGCCGAAGTGGGTGTCATCGGCCTGTGCATCATCGTGCTGGCAACGGCCTTCTGCGGCATCACCGAGGAGCATCGTATCGGCCATGCCTTCGAGGAGGCCCTGCCCTTCACCGCGCTGCTGGTGGTGTTCTTCGGCGTGGTCGCGGTCATCCATGATCAGCACCTGTTCAAACCCGTCACCGACTGGGCACTGACGCTGGAGGGCACCACGCAGACCCTGGCGTTCTATGCCGCGAACGGGCTGCTGTCGATGATCAGCGACAACGTGTTCGTCGCCACGGTGTACATCACCGAGGTGTACGACGCGCTGGAGGCCGGCATGATTTCACGGGACCAGTTCGACATGCTCGCCGTGGCCATCAACACCGGCACCAACATCCCGTCGGTGGCAACACCCAACGGCCAGGCCGCCTTCCTGTTCCTGCTCACCAGCGCCCTGGCGCCGCTCATCCGCCTGTCCTACGGGCGCATGGTCTGGATGGCCCTGCCCTACACGATCACCATGTCCATCACCGGTGCGCTGGCGGTCATCTACATCCTCTAGGCCGCCTCGCCCATGCCCTGGCGACCCAATGTCACCGTGGCGGCGGTGATCGAGCATAACGGGCGCTTCCTGCTGGTGGAGGAAGCGCCGGCGGGCCGGCCGGTGCTGAACCAGCCGGCCGGCCACCTGGAGCGCCATGAGTCCCTGCTCGATGCCGTGGTGCGCGAGGTGGCCGAGGAAACCTGCCGCGTGTTCACTCCCGAGGCCCTGGTCGGCATCTACCTGTTCGAGCAGGCCGAGCCCAGGCCCTCCTACCTGCGCTTGTGCTTCTGCGGCCAGGTGGGCGAGGTCCAGGCGACGCTCACACGCGACCCCGACATCATCGCCGTGCACTGGCTCGCCCCTGAAGCGATAGGCGTTGCCGCTCCCGCGGCCCGCAGCCCGCTGGTGCAGCGCTGCATCGAGGATTACCTGGCCGGGCGACGCCTGCCGCTCGACGCCCTGCAGATGCTGCCGGCATGAGCGCCGGGCGCACCATCGTCGCCCTGTCCGGCGGCGTCGACTCGTCCGTGGCAGCGCTGCTGCTGAGCCGCGCCGGCGAGCCGGTCAGCGCCCTGTTCATGAAGAACTGGGAAGGCGATGACGAGGACGGCTACTGCGCGGCCGAGGCCGACGTGGCCGACGCCCTGGACGTGTGCGAGCAGCTGGGCCTGGCCTTGAACACCGTCAACCTGGCCAGCACCTACTACGAGGAGGTGTTCACGCCCTTCCTGGCCGACTACGCGGCGGGCCGCACCCCGAACCCCGACATCGAGTGCAATCGCAGCATCAAGTTCAAGGCTTTCCTGGAGCATGTCGCGGCACTGGGGGCGGACTACGTGGCCACCGGCCATTACGCCCGGGTGGCACGGCGGGACGACGGCTACGCCCTGCTGCGCGGTGTCGACCCGGGCAAGGACCAGAGCTACTTCCTGTATACCCTCGGCCAGGCCGAACTCGCGCGGGTGCGCTTTCCCATCGGCCACCTGCACAAGGCCGAGGTGCGGCGCCTGGCCGGCGAGGCCGGCCTGCCCGTGCATGCCAAGAAGGACAGCACGGGGATCTGCTTCATCGGCGAGCGCCCCTTCCGGGACTTCCTGGCCGGTTTCCTGAAGCCCAGGCCCGGGCCGATCCGCACCACCTCGGGGCAGACGGTGGGCGAACACGCCGGGGTCCATTTCTACACCCTCGGCCAGCGCCAGGGCCTTGGGATCGGCGGTGTGCGTGGCGCCATCGAGGGCCCCTGGTACGTCGTGGCACGCGATATCGCCGGAAACGTGCTGACCGTGGCCCAGGAGCATGATCATCCACTGCTGCTCAGCCATGCCCTGCTGGCCGATCGGCTGAGCTGGGTTGCCGGTACGCCGCCCCCCCTGGATTCGCCGCTGACGGCCAGGGTCCGCTACCGCCAGGGCGACCAGGCCTGCCGCATCACGAGCCTGGAAGGCGATTCCATGGCCCTGCGGTTCGAGCGCCCGCAACGGGCGGTCAGCCCCGGC
>CAYGQN010000250.1:4927-6680 GCA_964351795.1 uncultured Gammaproteobacteria bacterium | reverse complement strand
ACATCCAGCTTGACTGGTTCGGCGAGGGGCCAGCGAAAACTCAAACTGGCCTCCGCACGCAGGCCGACGTTCGATTCCAGGGTCGGGTTCCGCAGGAAGAACTCCACGCCGTGCTGGCCTCGGCAGATGTTTTCCTGCTGCCCTCCAGGGCCGAAGGTTGCCCCATGGCGCAGCTCGAGGCGATGAGTTACGCCGTGGTGCCCGTTGTCAGCGACGGTGAGGGCGCGATGCGCTGGATCATTTCGAACGGCCTGGACGGCTTTGTTTGCCCGCTTAGCAAATGGGCAACCGAGCTACCGCGTTGCCTGGAAGCGCTTTCCAACAACAATCACACGCTGATAGCGATGAAGGAAGCGACGCGGGCTCGCTACCTTGCTAGCTTCCAAAGCACCCACACCGCCGAACGATTGATTCAACTTCTGGCACGACCCACCGTCGACCGCCGTTCGTTACCGCCGAAACTGAAGATTCTGCGATGGCATCGACCGCTCCCGATGCCAGGCAGGCCGGTTTCGCTTATTGACCGCTTCGCGTTCCGCGCCGGCTTCCTCAGGGCGGCCGGTGAAATTAGCGCAGCCAAAGTAACCAAATCCCGGAACTCATCATGAACAGGATCAACGTAGGTTGTGGCCGCAGCCCAACAAATGGCTGGAAAAACTATGACAATTCGCCAACCGTACGCTTGGCGCGGTTTGGGCCGCTGCCAAAGCTTTTTGCAACGCTGCGAATTCTCACAAAAGAACAAACCGCTTTCCTTGAGTTTTGCCAGGCCAATGAAATCTCATGGGCCAATGCGGTGGCCCGAATTCCGGAACCGGATCATTCACTCGACGTTGTGTACAGCAGTCATATGGTCGAGCACCTTGATGGCATCCAGGCACGGCAGTTTCTCGCTGAAGCATCTCGTGTACTCAAGCCGGGTGGAATCTTGCGTCTGGCAGTACCTGATCTGCGCAGCCACGTAGATAGCTATCTAGAAAGTGGTGATGCCGACGCGTTGGTCAGGGCAACGGGGCTCAGCCGAAGCAGCCCGAGCGGGTTGGCCGGACGCTTGCGTGCCCTGCTAATCGGTGATCGCGGCCATAAGTGGATGTATGACGGCCCATCCCTGTGCAAACTTCTGACACAAGCAGGGTTCAATGATCCCCGAATTCTGCCGCCAGGAGAAACCACTATTGCCGCTCCCGGCGAATTGGATTTGAGAGAACGCTATCCAGAAAGCGTATTCGTCGAGGCTACGCGCCCAGCGTTCCACGCATAGGAGCCCAGGGTCTTTGGTTCCGGAGAAACGAGACGTGTTGCTTAAGGTTCTCATCGTACAGGAGTTGCTCCCGCACTACCGGGTACCGATATTCGATCTCTTGGGGAAAGTGCCTGGATTAGACCTGACAATCGCACATGCACACCACGAGTCGGCCATCGAGGGCGTTTCGTTCAGGCAAGTGCCAATTAAGTGTAGTGACATTGGGGGCGTTAAATATACCCCAGGGCTCATTTCCCTTAGCCGCCAGTACGACGTTGTCGTGATGACGTTTGATATTCATTGGCTAGCACTCTTCGCACTTGTGATCAGGCGCCCACGAGGACTGGTGCTCTGGGGCCACGGTTTCGGGAAAAACCGCACTGCACGGCCTTTAAGGGTCTGGCTTGCTCGCCAAGCAGACGCCCTGATGCTCTACGGCGAAACAGCTGCAAGCGAGTTCATCAATGCGGGCTTGGCGCCGAACAAGGTATTCGTCGCGGGGAATACAAT
>CAYGQN010000250.1:0-4917 GCA_964351795.1 uncultured Gammaproteobacteria bacterium | reverse complement strand
TCGTTGTTCCGGAGCACGGAAGGGATGATTCCGTGCCCCGAGATCGTTTTCTGTTCGTTGGCGCCTTGCGCCGCCGGAAAGCCGTCGGCGACCTGTTGCAGGCCTTTGCGCTGATCGCCGCGCAGTGCCCTTCAACGGTGGGCGTTACAGTTATCGGGGAAGGGGATCAGTTTGTCGAACTTCAGGACCAGGCCGTACGGCTGGGAATAGCAGAGCGCGTGGAATTCAAGGGCTGGATCCATGACGAATCTGTACTGAGACAAGAGTTCGCCCGGGCCATCGCCTACGTATCGCCTCGCCATGTCGGGCTCGGCGCACTGCACAGCTTCGCCTACGGAGTACCGGTTGTCACCATGCCAACACAAGGGCTATCCCCCGAAATCGAAAACATTAGTGATACTGTCAACGGCCGGCTTTACCAAGGCGAGATTGCTGATCTGGCCGCTATACTCCTGGAGCTTGCCGAATCACCAACCCTAAGCACCCGACTTGGGGAGAGTGCCTATCAACACTATTGCGAGAACCGGAGCCCTGCGACCATGGTGGACGGGATGAAGCAGGCGATCCTTTTTGCCAGTGGAGCATGACGATGCATGTCATGGTCAACGCCACTAACCTTGTGAAGGGTGGCGCCCTGCAGGTGGCAGTCGGGTTTCTTTCCAATGCACTCGCTGACAAGTCTGTGTCCTGGACCCTTGCCGTCTCAGCGCCTGTGCTCAAGGAGCTCCGCCATGCCGGCATTGCGCTTACAGACGTGCGGGTTGGGATATTCGCTCGTTCTCCCGCTGGGAGTCCGCACGCCCGCGCGCTCCTCCGCAGAATGGCCGTGAAGACACCCTGCGATGCAATCTTCACTCCCTTCGGCCCGGCCTATGTGCGCTTCCCGCACCCCCACCTTATGGGATTCGCAAATCCATGGGTGACGCACCCTAGCCCTATGGCCTATGCGACATTAAGCACTCGACAGCAGTTAGTTGCCCGTCTAGGTCGGATCTACAGAACCCGATGGGCCCGGCGTGCGGACGCGTGGGTCACGGAGACAGCCTATTCCAGAGACCAACTCGCGATCCGACTCGGCGTGGATGCCAACCGGATAGCCGTGGTCCGGAACAGCTGTGGCACGCACTATAGCGGCAATAATCATGGCCAGGCTGGAGCTCCGGATCCGGATAAAACGCTGCGGTTGCTCGTTTTCAGCGCCTACTATCCGCACAAGAATCTGGAGATAATTCCGGCCGTGGCCCACGCTTTGTCGCTTTCTCTCTCGGGGAGGCCGTTCGAATTCGTATTGACCATACCGGCGGATTCCAGCGCATTCATCCAACTCAAGGCGGCCGCTTCAAGACTCGGGGTGGAAAAGCATATAACGACCGTTGGGCCAGTCCAGGTCAAGGACGGGCCAGCACTATATAGAACCTGCCACATGAGCTTCATGCCGACCGTCTTGGAGACCAGCTCTGCAGTTTTTCCTGAAAGTATGGCGATGGGCTTGCCGATTGTGACAACCGATCTTCCTTTCAACAGGGACGTATGTCTTGCCGCAGCAAGTTACTTCCCGCCCCTGAATGCCCAGGCCGCCGCCGACGCGATAGCAGAATTGGTTGCTAGCGAATCACGGTGGAAGACGCAGATCAGTGAGGGAATGAAGGTGCTGGCAACGCTCCCAACGCAGCAGGAAAAATGCATGGCATACATAGCAGCAATCAGGAAGCTCGTTGCAAAAGAGCCTCTTTCATGACTCTTTTCAGCAGCCACCGTTCTCTATCCAAGGGCTCAGGGCTCAATCACAGCCGTAATGGTGAAACCCACCGCTTCACAGAGGTGACTGCATGATCTGCCCATTCTGTTCCGCGAAGGATGACCAGCGCACGAAGAACGTGCTGATTGCTGATGGTCATATAACGCTTTGCGGCGTCTGCGGCGGTTATTACCTGGATCCACCGTTCGAGGTCGAGTATGAGGAGTCCGCCTGGAGCTCGATGCGTGAGAAGGGCTGGGAACGGGATGTCAACCGAGGTCGCCGGAAAATACCGCCAATGATGCACTGGTTCGAAAGTCTCGTCGGGCGACCCCTTGAAAGCGTGTTAGAGGTAGGTTGCGGGTCCGCATACATGGGGCCCGGATTCATCTCGGCTGGCGTGGCCTATACCGGGATTGATGTGGATTCGATTTCGGTCGACCTCGCAAGAAGCAAAGGATTGGATGTGCATAAGGTCCCGGCAGAACAAGTTCGAAGCACGGAAATCGGCACACGGACCTATGATCTGGTTCTCTCCTCAAATGCGCTGGAACATGTCGCGACGCCTTTGGAGGCATTTCACTCTGTCCGTCAGTGCACCGGCGAGCTTGCAGTGATCATCGTTCCAAACCCAGAGGGACTGATGCCGCGTGCCAAGTCTAATCCGCTTGTGCGAAAAATGGTTCAGACATTCCTTGGCAACAAGCGAGAGATTGCCTACACGATCGACGGTTATTGGCACAACATCGCTTACAGCAAGCAGACACTGCAGCAGTTGGCATCTGCTAGCGGATTGAACGTGCGGACGCTGCGTTCAATCGCGATTAATGACGATGTGTTTGGATTCGTTCAGCCGAACAGTTCGTTAGCCTATCGCATGATTGAGGCCTTGGCTGGGATTTTCGACATGCATACCCAGCTGATTCTTGTTGCCGACTGATTGGCGTTCGGTTCTGGTTTCAAATGAATTTCGATAAAGAATCGATTTACGCAAGCTGTCCGCCAAGGCTGCAAACGCTGCTTTGCTCGCTGGAAGGGTGGCGAATTAATCGACGAAGATATTCGTCGGCATACCGGGCGGTATTCGACCAAGTTCTTGCATCGGCGGAGTTGCAAGCAGAAACCCTGAAAGCCTACCAGGGTAGGCGCCTCAGAAACCATTTGATGGCAGCTGCTGATACCATATTCTGGTCCAAGCGGTTCGCTGAGGCAGCAATTAACCCGACCGCAGAGGATCCGTGGGCGGAAATTCGCAAGCTGCCGATATTGACGAAGGGCGAAGTCCAGGAGAGCAAGGCTGAAATCACGAACCCCGCTTATGGAGTGCGCAATACCACGCTTTCACACACTAGTGGCACTACAGGTGCCGGATTGGTATTTCCCGTAACCAATCGTGCCACGCACGAGCAATGGGCGACCTGGTGGCGCTATCGGCAATGGCACGGGCTTAGGGAGGATACTTGGTGTGGCTATTTTGGCGGTAGATCAATCGCTCCGGTAAACCAGAAGAATCCACCTTATTGGCGTACGAACTATCCAGGTCGCCAGATCATGTTCAGTGCTTACCACCTGAACGAAAGGACGGCCAGGCACTATCTGAAAGCATTGGTGGAAAAAAGAATTACCTGGCTTCACGGCTATCCATCGGTGTTGTCGCTTCTCGCCAGCATTGCGATGGACCAGGGTTTAAATATAAACGGCTCTATCAGCCTGATAACCATAGGGGCCGAGAGTCTTCAAGCCCATCAAAGAACGTTGATAGAGAAGGCTTTTGGATGCCAAGTACGACAGCATTACGGCATGGCTGAAGGTGTGGCCAACATATCAGAGCGGCAAAATGGGCAACTTTGCGTCGACGAAGACTATGCGTTTGTGGAATTCGTCTACGATAAGGCTGCCGACGCGCACCGAATCATTGGAACAAATTGGTCTAACCCGGCATTTCCGCTTTTTCGCTACGACACTAGTGATTTCGCAGACCTGCCGTCCGATGCAATGTTCTTTTCGCCGGGGTGGCGAATCGTAACCGCAATTGATGGCCGGCATGAAGACTACATTACGCTTCCGGATGGGACCAAATTAGGCCGTTTGGATCACATCCTCAAGGATTTCGTCGAAATCCGGGAAGCTCAAATCTTCCAGAAAAATCTTGATGAAATTGAATTCAGAGTCGTAAAAGGCTCTCATTATGATGCGACATCTGAAAAACGCCTCATTCACGAAACACGAAAACGGATTGGCGAATCAATGACCATCCGGGTCCAATACGTGCCTGCCATAGAGCGAAGCGCTCGCGGAAAGATAAAATTCGTTGTTTCCAATGTATAAACCAATGCGCTTCGCAGGCGCTTGCTCCGGCGTCCCGGTTTTTTTGAGCAGCGGAACAGGCAGGGATGCCGTCAACCCAGGCTGTCTACAAATCACAAGTGAGAATTTGGGCCATCCTGCTATGGCGAGCACATCGGCCGTAGACACCAGACATCGCGAGGTGCCCGGCAGAAAATGGACAGTATGAACAGAGATATCGAACGTTGTATGGATGGTCATGCGCTCTATGGCGATGACTTCTCAGAGCAAGAGATTCTGGAGTGGCACAGGGATGAAGCAGAGGGATACTCGGACCTGGGAGCTAAGAGCCGGGAGAGCTACTCGTACGCCTACCATTCGCTGAATTGGCAGCATGGTTTTCGCTTCATCGCTGATATGAAGTTCGAACACGCGTTGGGCCTTGGCAGCGCTTACGGTGACGAATTTCGCCCCATGACCCACGCTATCGAGCGGATTACGATTCTGGATCCTTCTGACGCCTTCGCCAACCACACGGAAATCAATGGCACCCCATGTTCGTACAGCAAGCCGAACCCCCTCGGGGACCTCCCTTTCCCGGATGAGTCATTCGACCTGCTTGTGTGTCTTGGAGTCTTGCATCACATACCGAATGTGTCGTTGGTAGTTTCAGAATGCTTTCGATGCCTGAAGCGCGGCGGGCGAATGTTGCTTCGAGAGCCGATCGTGGCGATGGGCGATTGGAGAAAGCCAAGGCCTGGCCTAACCAAGCGCGAACGGGGCATACCTGCAGATATTCTGGGGCAAATTGTTCGCAGAGCCGGGTTCGAGGTGCTCAGGGAGCAGTATTGCAACTTTCCGTTAATCCCGATACTTGCGAAAAAGGCTGGCAT
>CAYGQN010000249.1:0-6699 GCA_964351795.1 uncultured Gammaproteobacteria bacterium | reverse complement strand
CTCGTGGCCGAAGACGATGAGCGCGGCGCCGGGCCAGTGCCCGGCTACAAGGGCGCGCAGCGCCTCGCCATCCACCCATTGCAGGTCGGGCTCAAGGACAATGGCATCGATGTCCGGCAGCGTCAGGGCCGCTGCGAGGCTGGCCACATCGGTGGCGACATCAATACCTGCGTCGGGGAATTCGCGCGCGAGCACCAGTCGAGCAAGAGCGATATCGCTGTCGCTGGCATCGACGAGCAGTATGCGCGGGTGGGTTGTCACAGCTCAGCCGGCGTCAGCCGGTGCCGCGCAGGGTGTCAATCGGGAGTGCCGTTCCGTTGCGGTTGCCTGGGGTCCGTCCGCTGCCCCCGGGCAGCCTGGTGTTGGTGTAAGAGGTCATCGGGAGTGATATGCAGCCTGGCCCGCGTGCCGCACATATTGTGGTCACTCGGTCACCAAAGCACAAGATGTGCCGCAAATCCGGCCCGAAACCGCCGGCTGGCGGTCCTCCCCGGACGGGATGGCCCGGGCCCCGACATGGCGGGAGCCCGGGCCCGGGCGCTCAGCCGGCCGCCTGCAGGGGCACGATGGGGCAGACCTCCTCCTTGGTCACCAGGTCGTACATGAAGATGAACTTGGCGACGCCGGTGAGCATCGCGCAGATGAAGCCGATCTCCACCAGCTGGGCATCATCGAACCACCGGCGCAGGCGATCATAGAGTTCCCGCGACAGGTTGCCGTGCATGTTCTGCAGGGTGAAGTTGTCGGCGAGCTCGATCAGCGCCAGGTCCCTGGCATCGAAGTGCTCGGCGGTGGGGTTGCGCATGTTGTCGATCTGGGCCTGGGTGACGCCGGCGGCCAGCGCATCGACGGCATTGGCACGATTGCAGAACTGGCAGCCGTGTTGCTTGGACAGCTTCAGCCGCAGTATCTCCTTGGTGCGGACATCCACCTTCATGGCGTTGTTGGCGTTGTAGAAGATCTGCTTGTAGAAGCCATTGAAGTACCACTCCAGCATCGCCGGATGGTTGGCGAACACCTCGATGATGTCGGCCTCGCCGGTACGGGCCATTCCCATGTCCCAGAGGTCGCGAAGCTTCTCGGGCATGTCATCGCGGGGAACTCGGTTCAGATGCGGTTCGGGCATGTTGTTCTCCTGGCAGAGCTGGGTGACGGACGTGGAACAGGGCGGGCAGGCTGCCCGCTGCTGCGATACTGCCACAGGCTGGGCCGTGCGCAAAATCCGACGATGCCAGTTAACTTTATGTTTTTAATGAATAAAATTCCGTTGTAATTTACATGTAGAATCGCTGTGAATTGGCTGCGCCAGCCACGCGCGCTGGCGCGGGGAGCGAGCATGACTGACACCGACAATCCGGACGGGAGCGCACCGCCGGCCGCCGCGCCCGGCGCCTACCACATGACCGACACCGCCCTGGCGCAGGCACTCACGCGGCTGGAGCTGGCCGTGCTGCGGTCCGGGGAGTCCTACTCGCGCTGGATTGCCGAGGCCTTCGCCCATGTGGCCGGGGAAGCCCTCGGGGCAGCCGAGGTCAACCTGCTCAGTGCGATCCGCTTCACCGACGGCGTGCGCAACCTTGCCGACGTGGCGCGGTTTTTCAATCGCGAGGATCCCGCCAACATCCAGTACAGCTTGCGCAAGCTAGAACGTGCCGGGCTGATCGAGCGTTTCGCCGGCGCCTCGCGCCGCGAATCCGGTTACCGCGTCAGCGAACGGGGCCGCGAGCTGACCGACCGCTTTGCCGCCACGCGCCAGGCGGTGCTGGTGGAACTGCTGGGTGACCTGCGCGAGTTCACCGATCGCATGGACGACGCCGCGGCCAGCCTGGAGAAGCTCACCGGCCAGTATGACCTGGCCATCCAGACACTCATCAACGAGCGCGTGGTGGGGCGACGCGAACCCTGACAACGGCGCAGCCCGGGTGCTGACATCCGCGCGCGGGGTGAGCCTCGGCGCCGTGACGAGGTTGAACCCCGGCGCCGTGACGAGGTTGAACCCCGGCGCCGTAGGAGCGGCTTCAGCCGCGCGCGGCACGGCCCCGACACCACGGCGACGGCGACACCCGGACCCGACCCGCGCCCTGCCATGGGCGACTGGAGTCGCCCCTGCGGAGCCAGCGCCCGCGCCGCGACAGGTGCAGCGCCGGTGCTGGCGCGGAGGCAGGGCTGGCGCCGGGCGGCTGGCGCGGAGGCTCAGTGGTTGTGCGGCCGCTCGACTCCCACCGGCAGGCGGATCTCCTCCACCAGCTGCCGCGTCGCCGGCGGCGGTGGCGAGGTGAGCATGGCGATCACCCAGGCCACGGCGAAGTTCACCAGCGCGCCGACGATGCCGATCCCTTCCGGGGAAATCCCGAACCACCAGTGCGTGGCGTCGTTCAGCTCCGGGGCCCAGAACTTGAAGTAGGCGATGTAGCAGAAGGTGAAGCCAAGCCCGCTCACCATGCCGGCCACCGCGCCGGGCAGGTTCATCCGGCGCGAGAAGATCCCCATCAGGATGGGTGGGAACAGCGATGCCGCGGCCAGGCCGAAGGCGAAGGCCACCACCTGCGCCACGAAGCCGGGCGGATAGATTCCAAGGTAACCGGCAATGACGATGGCGGTGGCAGCGGCGATGCGGGCATAACGCAGCTCCTGGCGATCGCTCATGCCGCGGGCGAAGGTCTTCTTCATCAGGTCGTGCGACACGGCGGTGGAGATCACCAGCAGCAGGCCGGCCGCAGTGGACAACGCCGCGGCCAGGCTGCCGGCGGCCACCAGGGCTACCACCCAGGCCGGCAGGTTCGCGATTTCCGGGTTGGCGAGCACCATGATGTCCCGGTCCACGTAGACCTCGTTGGCGCCGGCGCTGGGGGTGTTGGTCACCAGGCGCTCACCGGCCGCCCCGCGGCCTGCGTCGGTGAACACCGGCTTGCCCTCGAAGGCCGGGCCGGCGCCGTACTGGATCCGCCCGTCGCTGTTCTTGTCCACCCAGCCGATGAGCCCGACCCGCTCCCAGTTGGTGAACCAGCCGGCCACCTCGCTGTAGGCGGTGCCGTGCACGGTATCGATGAAATTCAGGCGCGCGAATGCACCCACCGCCGGCGCGGTGGTGTACAGCAGGGCGATGAACAGCAGGGCCCAGCCGGCCGAGCGGCGGGCGTCGGATACCCGCGGCACGGTGAAAAAGCGCACGATCACATGCGGCAGGCCGGCGGTGCCGAACATCAGCGCCGCGGTGATGGCGAGCATGTCGATGGTGGACTTGGCCCCGGCCGTGTAGGGCGCGAAGCCGAGGTCGAGCAGGGTCTTGTCCAGCTTCTCCAGCACCGACAGCCCGGAGCCGTCGGTAACCGTCGCGCCAAGACCCATCTGCGGCACCGGCATGCCGGTCACCAGCAGGGAGATGAATATCGCCGGCACCAGGTAGGCGAAGATGAGCACGCAGTACTGCGCCACCTGGGTGTAGGTGATGCCCTTCATGCCCCCCAGAACGGCATACATGAACACCACCAGCATGCCGATGATGACACCGGTGCTGATGGGCACGTCGAGGAAGTTCGAGAACACGATGCCGACCCCGCGCATCTGCCCGGCCACGTAGGTGAACGACACCACGATGAGGCTCACCACCGCCACGAAGCGCGCCACGTTGGAGTAGTAGCGCCGGCCGATGAAGTCCGGCACCGTGAACTCGCCGAACTTGCGCAGGTAGGGCGCCAGCAGCATCGCCAGGATCACGTAGCCGCCGGTCCAGCCCATCAGGTACACCGAGCCGTCGTAACCCATGAACGAGATGATGCCGGCCATCGAGATGAACGAGGCTGCGCTCATCCAGTCCGCGGCCGTGGCCATGCCGTTGGCCACCGGGTGCACGCCGCCGCCGGCCACGTAGAACTCGTTGGTGGAACCGGCCCGCGACCAGATGGCGATGCCGATGTACAGCCCGAACGAGGCCAGCACGAAAATGTAGGTGAGCAGCTTGACGTCCATCAGCGCTGCTCGTCGTCGCTGACACCGAAGTGCCGGTCGATGCGACGCATGATGGCCGCGTAGGCAAACACCAGCAGCACGAACACGAAGATGGAGCCCTGCTGCGCCCACCAGAATCCCAGCGGGAAGCCGAAAAAGCGAAACCGGTTCAGCGGTTCCACCAGCAGGATCCCGAACCCGAAGGACACGATGAACCAGATCGTCAGCAGGGCCGCAATCAGCTTCAGGTTGGCCATCCAGTAGGCGTGGTAACCCGGGTGTCGCGAGGTGACGCTGCGCTCGCCCCCGGGCAGGTCGTCAGGCTTGTCTTGCTGCACGTTGTTGTTGCGCGGCCACGCCCGGCGGGCGCAGGGCCGGCCCGGCCGCGTGCCGCTCAGCGGGGCCGCTCCCCCCTTTAAATGGTCTTGTTGTTATCGGGAAAACGGGCCCCGCCTCCGGCGGGGCCCGTGATGCTTCAGCCCGCGCGCTCCACCTGCACGAGGTTGTCGGAGAAGCTCGGGGCATGGCCCATGTTGACGAACTCCGCCGAGCTGATGGTGTTCACCGTGCCGCGGTTGAGCTGGCGCCAGTAACCCAGCGTGGCCACCACCACCCCGGGGTTGACGTCATCGGTGAGCCGCGCCGCGCCCTCGAAGCCGCCGCGGTCATTGAACACCCGCACGGCGTCGCCATCGGCAATGCCGCGTGACTGCGCATCGGCGGCGTTGATGAGCACGAACTGCTCGCCCTGGCCCTTGATCTTGTGATCCATGTTGGCGTAGCAGGAGTTCAGGAAGCCGTGGCTCTTGGGCGAAACGATGTTCAGCGGGAAGCGCGCCGCGAGCTCCGGGTTGCTGGCCGGTGACTCGCGCGGGGGCACGTAGTCGGGCAGGTCGTCCAGCGGTTCGCCGCCCTGCATGTCATCGTACATCTGCCGGAACGGGCCGGCCACGAAGTTGCCGTTCACGGCGATGGAGGACTTGAACTCGAGCTTGCCCGAGGGCGTGGGGAAATTGCCCTCGCGATGCGGCGCACGATCATCGGCACCACCGATACTCAGGTGGGCGAAACCCTCGCGGCGCAGGCGGGCGAGATCGATGCCCTCGCAGGCCGGGGAATCCCAGTCGATGAAATGCTCCAGGCATTCGCTGTCGGACCAGTGCAGCTCTTCCTCCTCGAAGCCCATGTGCGTGGCAAGGCGGCGGAAGATTTCCCGGTTGGACAATGCCTCGGCCGGCGGCTCGATGCACTTTTCATTGTAGGTGAGATAGTTGTGGCCCCAGGACAGGATGATGTCCTCCATCTCCGCGCCCATGGCGGCCGGCAGCACGATGTCGGCGTACTGGGCGGTGTCGCAGATGAAATGGTCCGCCACCACCAGGAACAGGTCCTCGCGCGCCAGCCCGGCGGCAATCTTGTCGGTTTCCGGGGCCTGGGTGAGCGGGTTGGAGTTCCAGCACATCATCGACTTGATGGGCGGGTCCAGCGGAATCTCGCCGGTGAGCGCGCGGCCGATCTGCAGGTTGTTCAGCGCCCGCGTGCCCTTCGGGATCCACTCCGGCTTGCACACCACGTCGAGCTTGTAGGGATGCTCCCAGACCGGCATCTGCATCAGCCCGCCGCCGACCTCGCGCCAGGCCCCGGTGAGGCCGGGCAGGCAGCAGACGGCACGGATGGTCTGGCCGCCGCCGGCATGGCGTTCCAGGGCGACGCCGATGCGGATGGCCGCCGGCCTGGTGGCCGCATACTCGCGTGCCAGCTGGCGGATGACATCGGCCGGTACACCGGTGATCTCCTCGGCCCATTCCGGCGTGCGCGGCCGGGCGCGCTCGGCCAGCTCTTCGAAACCGACGGTGTAGTTGTTGATGTAGTCATGGTCGAGCAGGTCTTCGGTGATCAGGGTGTTGATCATCGCCATGGCCAGGGCGCCGTCGGTACCCGGCCGCGGCGCGATGTGCCAGTCGGCCTCCTTGGCCGTGCGCGAGGCCCAGGCATCGATGACCACCACCTTGGCACCGGCCTTCTGCGCATCCTTGACGATATGCCAGTGATGCAGGTTGGTGCTGACGCTGTTGCAGGCCCAGATGATGATGAACTTCGAGTGCTTGAAACTCTCCGGGTCCATGCCGCCGCTTGGCCCGTGGGTCATGATCCAGGCCGTGGCGGAACCCTCGCCGCAGAACGTGCGCTCCATGACGGACGCGCCCATGCGGGCGAAGAAGGCATCGCCACCGTTAAGGCCGTGCACCAGCCCCTGGTGGCCGAGGTAACTGTACGGCGCGATGGCCTCGGCACCGTACTCGTCGATGATCGCCTTCCAGCGCGAGGTGATTTCGGTAAGCGCCTCGTCCCAGGAGATGCGCTCGAACTGCGCGCTGCCCTTGGGCCCGACCCGGCGCATGGGGTACATCAGCCGGTCGGGATGGTAGTGACGCTTCTCGTAGTCTTTCAGCTTGACGCACAGGCCACCGCGCGTCATCGGGTGTTCGGCATTGCCGCGTACGCCGGTAAGACGGCCGTCCTCGACTTCGAACACCATGGAACAGGTATCGGGGCAGTCGTGCGGACAACCCCCGTGATGCGTGGTCTTCATTACTGCGGCCATGATCTGCCCTCCTGCCCGCGTTCCGGCGAGCGCTGTTGATCCCGGCGGCGCCTGGCAACCGGCCTGTCGCGACGCACTCCCGAGAGCCATGCTAGCAGCAAAGCCGGGGCGGGGCATGCCCGCGGCCGGGGCCCCGGCTTTGCTGC
>CAYGQN010000248.1:0-6722 GCA_964351795.1 uncultured Gammaproteobacteria bacterium | reverse complement strand
ACTGCCGACACGGGGATTTTCAGTCCCCTGCTCTACCGACTGAGCTACCTGGCCAGGGTGTGGATTTGCGACTGCGCGGCGTGGGAGCGCGTATTTAAGCGGCCGGCGCAGGCATAGTCAAGGAAAGGATCGTGTCGCCGTATCGGCGGCCGTTGCGGCGCTGCCGCGGGCTGGTCGACCCGGGCTGCCGGGCTGGCGGCGCGGTATGGCTGCGGCGCGCTTCGCGGTTGTCTGCGGGCGTGCCGGTGCGCGCTCTGCCGCGCCGGTGCTCAGGCGTTCGGGTCGACGAATTCCTTCGGCTTGGTCGAGCCGCCGCCGAACAGGAACTTCTCCATTTCCTCTTCGAGATACTTGCGGTGTTCCTTGTCGATGGGCGTGAGGCGGTACTCGTTGATGAGCATGGTCTGGTGGTCCAGCCACATCTGCCAGGCCGGCTGCGAGACGTTCTGCCAGATGCGCTTGCCCAGTTCACCGGGATAGGGCGGGGCGGGCAGACCTTCTGCTTCCTTGCCGAGTTTGACGCATTGCACGGTGCGGGACATGGGCTTCTCTACGGGCTTGGGTGTGGCGTGCAGTATAAGGGATCCCCGCCCGGGGATCAGGCCGGCTTGCCTGAAAACCCCATGAGTCTCAGGGTATTAGCGATGTTCCAGCTGCGTCAGCAGGCGGCTGACCGGGGCCGGGATCCCCAGCCTGAGGGCCGCTTCCGGGCTGTGCCAGGCCTGTTCGGCACTGGCCTCGGCAATGCCCGCGCTCGGCCCCGGGCCGGCTTCCAGGCGCAGCATGACCGGGGTGATCTCCAAGCGGAAATGCGTGAACACGTGTCGCAGGCCGGGCAGTGCGCGGGCATCGTCGGCCGGCGTGCCGAGGCGTTGGGCGCCCCAGTGCCGGGCGAGGTCGGTGGCCGCTTCCGGGGCAATGGCGCTGTCGCGGTCGGCCGGCAGCGCTTCCGGGAAGCACCACAGCCCGCCCCAGACACCGCTGTCCGGGCGTCGCTCCAGCAGCACCCGGCCCTCGGCATCGCGGGCAATGACGAACACGGTGTGGCGCAGCGGGGATTCCCGCCGGGGCTTGCGCGCCGGCCAGGCCTGCGGCGTGCCATGCCGGCGGGCCTGGCAACCCGCGGCCACCGGGCAGGCGGGGCAGGCCGGCCGGCTGCGCGTACACAGGGTTGCCCCCAGGTCCATGATGGCCTGGGTGTAGTCGGCCAGGCGTGTTGACGGGGTATGCGTCTCGGCGTGTTGCCACAGCGTTGCGGCCACGCTGCCATGGCCGGGCCAACCATCCACGGCGTGCCAGCGCGCGAGCACGCGCTTGACGTTGCCGTCCAGGATGGCATGGCGCTGGCCATGCGCCAGCGCCAGGATGGCCGCGGCGGTGGATCGGCCGATGCCGGGCAGCGCCTGCAGGGCGTCCAGATTCTCCGGCAGGCGGCCGTCGTGCGCCTGGCAGATGATGCCGGCCGCCTTGTGCAGATTGCGGCCGCGCGCGTAGTAGCCGAGCCCCGCCCAGTGCTCCAGCACATCGTCGCGCCCGGCCGCCGCCAGGGTCTGCACGTCCGGGAAGCGGGCGATGAAGCGTTCGAAGTAGGGGATGACGGTGCTCACCTGCGTCTGCTGCAGCATGATCTCCGATACCCATACGCGGTAGGGCGTGCGCGGGTGCTGCCAGGGCAGGTCCCGGCGGCCATGCGTATCGAACCAGGCCAGCAGGGCCCGGGCGAAGTCGTCCATCGCGCTCACGGTGCGGGCTCGTCGGCGCTGGCGGCCGCCGCGTCGCGCAGCTTCTGCGCCTGCGCCTCGATGAGGCCCATGGAGGTGAGCACCTCGCTGCGTACCTTCTTCTGCATCACCAGCGGGCCGATGATGGGCGGGATCCAGAAGCGCGGCTCGCGCGAGGAGGTGTAGCGCAGGCGGGTCTGGCCGTCGGGCCCGGGCGAGAGTTCCCAGCGCGATTCACCGCTGCGGAAGTCGCTTTCCGCGGGCACGATGCGCGAGACGAGCACGCCATCCTCGCCGGCCTGGAAGCGTTCGGTCATCACGAACTCGAAGCAGAACATCAGCACGCAGGTGGCAATCTCGGTGCGGCGTTTCTCGCTGCCGTCGGCGCCCGTCGAGATGACGCGCGCCTCCCGGATGACCGGGCTGATGTCCGGCAGTCGATCGACGTTGAGGATCACCGCGCGCACGTTCTCGAGCGGGGCATCGAGCAGGGCATCGATGCTGATACGGTAGCCGCCGTCGCGGTAACCCACTTCCGCGACGTTCACCTGCGCCGCGAACACGCCGGTCGCCAGCATGCAGCCGGCGACCAGCAGAGCACGGCCCGTGCGCGCCGCGGCGCCCTGCACGTCCTCGCGCCGCTGCCGGCTCAGTTGCCGAACAGCCCCTTGAGCAGTTTCTCCTGCAGGGCGTCCTTCAGCTCGTCCTCGGGATCCTTGCGCTGTTGCGGCTGCTGTTGCTGCTGCTGGGCGGGCTGTTGCTGCCGGGGCTGTTGGGTGGGCGCGGCCTGCTGTGTCGGTGCCGGCGCCGGCGCCGGCCGACTGCCGCCGAGGTCGATACCGAGCTTGTCGCCGAGGAGGCCCTTGAGCTTGTCCTGGGCTTCGCCCTTGAGCAGGTCGCCGGCAATCTTGCCCACGTCCGGCAGGCAGTTCGGGCTGCCGCAGCTGCCACGGCACTTTGCCGGCACGGTGTAGCCGCCGAGGTTGATGCGGTCCTGCGGGTTTTCCACCGTGGTCTCGTCCACGGCCAGCACCACGTCGTACTTGATCTGGTCGGCCGGCAGATGGCACACCATGCCCTGGCCGGTCACCTTGATGCCCGGCGAGCGCAGCGTCAGGTCGCGATTGCTGATGATGCCCTTGTCGATGGTGAAGCTGCCGGACAGCTGCTCGAAGGGGGTTTGCCCGGACTTGTCTATTCGAACCGGCTGCTTGCGCTCGATCATGGTCTCGACCTGGTCGAGCACCTTGCGGGCATCAATGCCGCGGAAGACGCCGTTCTGCACGTTGAAGCTGGCCGTGCCGGCCAGCGTGCGCTTGATGAGTTCAGCGTCGCCGCCGGTGGCCGTGAGCTGGGCCTCGAAGCTGGCGATGCCACCGACCTGGCTGGTGCCGGTGACATCAACGAGCAAAGGGTCCGCCTTGACTCCCTTCAGGGTGGAGTTGATGGCCAGCACCGGTTGGGCTCCGCGGGCATCGAGGGCAATGCGCCCGTTGTAACTGCCACCGTAGAGCCTGGTGGCGATGGGCGCGACGTTGATGTTGCCGTCCCGGGCATTGATGGACACCTTCACGTCGGTCATCTTCGCGCCGCTGATCTGCAGTGAGCCGATCTCGAGGTCGCCCTTGACCTTCAGGGCGCGCAGGGTTTCCAGCGGCAGCGTCGAGGCGCCGGCGGCTGCGGCCTCCGGCGTGGGTGCCGGCCGGGCCGGAGCATCGGGTTCCTCCGGGGGCAGGTAGCGATCGGCGTTGATGGCGTCGATGCCGAAGCCGAAAGTGATGTCCGGATCCTCGAAGTCCTTCACCGCCAGTTCGCCCTGGATTTTCGTCTGGTCCAGGGTGGCATCCAGACGGCTCACGTTGATGCTGCTGGCGGTGCCCGAGAAGCTGGTGTTCAGGGCGAACTGCTGCAGGGTGTTCGGGTCCGCCATCTTCGGTATGTCCTGCTTCAGGCTCACCAGGAAGCGCCGCAGGTTGAACGGGGCGATGGCAAGGTCACCCTGGAAGGCGGGCTTGGACTTGATCCCGCTGGCGCTGAGGTTGCCCTTGAGGTCCAGGCCCAGGCCGTTGACCTTGAAGTTCTTCAGGCTGGCGGTTTCCTTGTCCATGTTGGCACGCGCATCGCCGCTGACCGACAGGGTGACCGGGGAGTTGGGGATGTCCTTGCCCGACAGCGTGGCGACCAGCGACAGCGGCTGCAGGGCGAGATCGGACATGGTGCCGGACAGGCCGGTGTCGAGCGTCAGGCTCTGCATCACCTCGCCGAGGCCGTCCTGCTCCAGCGCCGCCAGCAGGGCGCCGAGCTTGCGGCCGTCCACTTTCAGGCGGCCGCTGATGGCGCCGCCGGGCTTGTTGATGTTGTCGGCCTTGAGATTGCCGTCCACGGTCAGGCCGAGGCCGCGAATGGCCAGGGCCGGCAGGTCGACGCGGCCCGAGGCCATGTCGGCGTTGAAGCGGGTCTTGACGGAGAAATCGCGCTGGCCGCCGCGGCCCAGCTTGCGGCCCATCTCCAGCAGCGGCTTGTCCTTGCCCTCCTGCATCGCGCCGGCCAGGCGGATGAGCAGTGGCAGATCGGGGCCGGAGGCATCCAGGGCGCCGGTGACGGCCGGGGTGTCGGTGTTCACGCGGGCGGCGTCCACCTGGCCGCTGATGGTGGCGCCGAGCAGTTTCGCCGACAGCGTGGGCAGCTTCACGTTGCCCGGCTTCATGTCGGCATCCAGGTTCACCTGCACGCTGAAACTGCGATCCTTCAGGCGGGCGACGTCATCGGCCAGCGCCTTCTGCTCGGCTACGCGCAGCAGCGGCACCAGGTCGGCGCCCTGGATGTCCAGGGAGCCCTGGGCGGCCGGCGTTTCGGTCTGGAAACGCTGCACGTCGAGCTGGCCGCTGACGGTCGTGTCGAGCATGGTCAGCTTCAGGGCGCTTATCTGCAGCGTATCGGCGTCGAGGTCGGCTTCCAGGCGCGCCGTGTAGTTCATCGAGGCCTTGCCGCCGGGCACGTTGGGGCCGGCGAAGTTGCTCACCACGGTGAACGGCTCCAGCACGAAGCGCGTGCCGCCGGCGTCGTAGGCCACGGTGCCGTCCAGTTTCAGATCGCCCTTCAGGGCCGGCTGCGCGGATTCGGCATCCAGGCTGAGGGCGAGCGTGATGGGATCCCCCACCGTCAGCTCGCCCGTTTCGGCGTTGAGGTTGCTGATGCGAAAGCGCTGGCCGGTGGTGGCGTCGCTGTAGCTGAAGGCGGCGTTGCGGATGTCCACGCCGCCGATGGCCAGGGCGCCGAGGTTGGGCGGTTCGGCAGCCTCGTCATCGGCTTCACCGGCGAGGTCGGCCCAGTTGTTGCGGCCCTCGGCATTGACGGCCAGGTTGGCGTTCAGGCCGTGCACCTGGATGCGGTCCATCTCGATTTGCTCGCGCAGCAGCGGCATGGTCTTGATGCGCACCTGCATGAGGTCGACATGGAAGAACGGCTCCTCGCCGAAGCCCGGGGCATTGCCCAGGGTCACGTCCTCGAGCTTGAGCGTGAGCCAGGGATACAGCGAGAAGCCGATCGGCCCGTTCATGGCGAAGCTGCGGCCGGTTTCCTCCTGCACCTGCGCCACGATGGTGGCCTTGTAGTCGTTGGGGTCGAAGAACTTCGCGATGTAGACCACCGCGCCAATCACGACAACAAGTACGAGCGCCACCAGGGCACCCAGGAGTTTCAGCAGAAGCTTCATGATGTGTTTCTCCCCGGGCGCGCCAGCGGCGGCCCGTGTCTGGGCCCGACCGGGCAGGTGTCAGCCGGTCGGGCGGCGTTCCTGGTCGCGCCCGCGGAACCGGCCGGGCGCGCCTGCCGCGGTGCGAGGGTTTGCGTTGCCTGCGCTTGCCGGGCCTTGCGATGCGCATGCTGCGCTCGGGCCTGCCCGATCATCAGGCCTCGTCCGCAAGCCTGCCCCTGGCACGTGTGACGGCCTCGCGAACCTGCGCCGGCGCCGTGCCCCCGAAATGGTTTCTTGCCGCCAGCGAGCCCTCCGGGGTGAGGACCTGGAAGATGTCCTCGCCGATCCGGTCGCTGAATGTGCGCAGGTCGGCAAGTGTCAGCTCGGCAAGGTCGCAGCCCTGGTCGATGGCATGGCGGACGGCCTTGCCGACGATCTCGTGGGCATCGCGGAAGGCCACGCCCTTGCGCACCAGGTAGTCGGCAAGATCGGTGGCGGTGGTGAAGCCCTGGTCGACGGCGGCGCGCATGCGTTCGCGCTCGACGTGGATGTGCGGCACCATCAGCTCGTAGGCGTGCAGGCAGCCGCGCACGGTTTCCACGGTGTCGAACAGGGGTTCCTTGTCTTCCTGGTTGTCCTTGTTGTAGGCCAGCGGCTGCGCCTTCATCAGCGTCAGCAGGCCCACCAGGTGGCCGTACACGCGGCCGGTCTTGCCGCGCACGAGTTCGGGCACGTCGGGGTTTTTCTTCTGCGGCATGATGGACGAGCCGGTGCAGAAGGCGTCGCCGAGCGTGATGAAACCGAACTGCGGCGAGCTCCACAAAACCAGCTCTTCGGAGAACCGCGACAGGTGCATGAGGATGAGGCTGGCGGCGGCGCAGAACTCGATGACGAAATCGCGATCACTGACGGCATCGAGCGAATTGGCGGCCGGCGAATCGAACCCCAGCAGCTGCGCCGTGTAGTGGCGGTCGATGGGGAAGCTGGTGCCGGCCAGGGCGGCTGCGCCGAGCGGCATGATGTTCACGCGTCGGCGGCAGTCGCGCAGGCGCTCCCGATCGCGCAAAAGCATTTCCACCCAGGCCAGCAGATGATGGCCGAAGGTGACCGGCTGCGCGGCCTGCAGGTGGGTGAAGCCCGGGATGAGCGTGTCGGCCTCGGCCTCGGCCAGGTCGGTGAGCCTGCCGGCCAGCCGCTCGATGGCGGCGATGATGCGGTCGAATTCCTCGCGCAGGTACAGGCGGATGTCGGTGGCCACCTGGTCCTTGCGCCAGCGGCCGGTGTGCAGCTTCTTGCCCACCGCG
>CAYGQN010000247.1:424-6723 GCA_964351795.1 uncultured Gammaproteobacteria bacterium | reverse complement strand
GCGCCAGCCCCAGCCGCACCGGTACCGCGGCGGCGGTCCTCACGGTGGCGGTGGCCACCACCATCGGCATCGGCATCATGGTGGACAGTTTTCGCGGCTCGGTACTGGACTGGCTGGACGCGGTGCTGCAGGCGGACTACTACGTGTCCACCGCCACCGGCGAGCCCGGCGGCGGCCTCACGCTGGCGAACGTGGCCGCCCTCGCCCGCGTGGCCGGCGTTACCGATGTCACCCATGTTCACAGGCTCGAGGTCATCAGCGACAGCGGCCCGGCAAACCTGCAGGTGTACCGCTTCAACACACCGGCCCGGGCCGGATTCCGGTTTCGCGAACTGGCCATGCCGCGTGATGCTTTCTGGGCGGCCCTGGAGTCCGACGATACGCTCATGGTGAGCGAACCCTTCGCCAGCCACCAGGGTGTCGGGGCCGGCGATCAGCTGACCCTGGTGACCCCGGCCGGGCCGCGGGCGTTCAGCATCGGCGCGGTGTACCAGGACTACGGCTCCGACCGCGGCAGCATCGCCACCAGCCGGGCCGTGTTCGATCGCTACTGGCGCGATGACGCCCTCACCGGCATCGGCGTGTATGTCAGCGCAGGCACCGACGAGGCCCGCCTGCGTGCCGATCTGCGCGCTGCCCTGCCCCCGGCCCTGACCCTGGACATCATCTCCAACAGTGCCATCAAGGCGCTGTCGCTGGCGGTGTTCGATCGCACCTTCGCCATCACCGAGGTGCTGCGCGTGATCGCGGCCCTGGTGGCGATGGCGGGAACCTTCAGCGCGCTGCTGGCCATCCAGCTCGAACGGCGACGGGAACTGGCGGTGCTGCGCGCCATCGGCATCGGCCCGCGACAGTTGCACGGCATCGTCATCGGCGAGTCCGCCCTCATCGGCCTCGCCGCGGGGCTGCTGGCGGTGCCCGCCGGCATCATGGTGGCCGTGTGCCTGGTGGAGGTGATCAACAAGCGCGCCTTCGGCTGGACGATGGACATGCACATCGGCGCCGGCGAGGTGCTCACCGGGGTGCTCATGGCCGTTGCCGCGGGCACCCTGGCCGGCTGGTACCCGGCGCGGCGCAGCCTGCGTATCGAGCCGGCCAGCGCCATGCGGCTGGAATGAAGGCACTCCTGGCCACCGCGGTCCTGGCGCTGCTGCTGGTGGCGGGCTGGCTGTGGCGGGCCGCCGCTCCGCCGCCACCCGAACGCCTGGCCGTCAGCACCGCGCTCGGTGGCGCGGCCGATGATCCGGCCTGGGCCCGCGCGCTGGCGCCACGGGCTTTCGACTTCCCCGCCGACCACGGCCAGCACCCGGACTTTCGCAACGAGTGGTGGTATTTCACCGGCAACCTCGCCAGTGCCGATGGCCGGCCGTTCGGCTTTCAGCTGACGCTGTTCCGCATCGCCCTGGCTGCCAAGGCCGTGGCCGGCGAGTCGGCCTGGCGCGATCGCCAGGTCTGGATGGGGCACCTGGCCATCAGCGATATCGCCGGCCGGCAGTTCCATGCCTTCGAGCGCTTCAGCCGCACCGGCCCGGGGCTGGCCGGCGCCGCCGACCAGGCCATGGACGTGCACCTGGAGGACTGGCGCATCGAGCAGCTCGATGACGCCGGCCGTCGCTTCCGCCTGCGTGCCGTCGTGCATTCCGATGACGCCGGCGCTGACGCGCACCACGGCATAGCCCTCACCCTGGACGCCGAAAAACCGGTGGTGCTCAACGGCGAGCAGGGCCTGTCACGCAAAAGCGCCGCGCCCGGCAACGCCAGCTACTACTACGCCATCCCGCGGCTGCGGGCCGAAGGCCGGGTGACGGTCGACGGCAGCAGCCATGCCGTCAGCGGCCGGGCCTGGCTGGATCGCGAATGGAGCACCAGCGCCCTCGGCCGCGACCAGCTCGGCTGGGACTGGTTTGCCCTGCACCTGGACGATGGCAGTGATCTCATGCTCTACCGCATGCGCCGGGCCGACGGCAGCGTCGATCCGTTCAGTGCCGCCACGCACACGGCCGCCGACGGCAGCGTCACCCGTCTTGGCAGCGACGCCTTCAGCATCGAACCCGACAGCTGGTGGCAGAGCCCGCAAAGCGGTGTGCGCTATCCGGCCGGCTGGCGGATCAGCGTCCCCTCGCTGCAACTGGAAGCCAGCATCACGCCCCGGCAGACGGACCAGGAGCTGAACCTCACGGTGACCTACTGGGAGGGCGCGGTCAGCGTCGATGGCCGCCGCGACGGCAGGGCGCTCACGGGCCTGGGCTACGTGGAACTCGCCGGCTACGAGCCGGCGCACTGACCGGCCAGCCCGCGCGGCAGCACGCGGCCATCACGGGCGCCAGCGCGCCGGGCGGCGAACGCTCCGCGCGCCATGGAGACCCGGCACGGCGCCCGAGCCGCTGCTCAGCGCACGATGCGATAACAGGGATGGTAGACACTGCCGGGCAGCTTCATGCGCCCTGCCGCAACGAAGCCCTCCAGCAATTCATTGAGGGCGGTCATCATGCGCGCACTGCCGCGGATCTCGAACGGCCCGTGCTCCTCGACCGCCCGCATGGCATCGGCCTTGACGTTGCCGGCCACGATACCGGTGAAGATCCGCCGCAGGGCCAGGGCGCGCTCGTGCGGGGGCTGCGCCTCGCTGATCCCGATGGCCCGCATGGACTCGTGTGTCGCCTCGAACGGCTGCTGCAGCCCCTCGCCGAGGTCCAGCCGCCAGTTGAAGGCATACACGTCGTTGAGTTCCCGCCGGCGCTCGAACACCTGCTCCACCCGCGGCCGCAGCGCCGATGCCACCGCCACCGGATCGTCGATGATCACCTGCAGGTAGCCGCAGGCCTCCTCGCCGAGGGTGGTTCGGATGAAGCCGAGCAACTGCTCGAAGTAGGCCGCCCCGCCGGCCGGGCCGGTGAGCAGCACCGGCAGCGACTGACGGTGGTTGGCAGGCTGCATGAGAATGCCGAGCAGGTAGAGGATCTCCTCCGCCGTACCCACCCCGCCCGGAAACACGACGATGCCATGGGCCACGCGCACGAAGGCCTCCAGGCGCTTTTCCATGTCCGGCATGATCACCAGTTCGTTGACGATGGGATTGGGCGCCTCGGCGGCGATGATCCCCGGCTCGCTGATGCCGATGTAGCGCCCGTCGGCGATACGCTGCTTGGCATGGCCGATGGTGGCGCCTTTCATCGGCCCCTTCATGGCCCCCGGCCCGCAGCCGGTGCAGATGTCGAAACCGCGCAGGCCGAGCGCGTAGCCGACCTCCTTGGTGTAATCGTATTCCTCGCGCGAGATGGAATGCCCGCCCCAGCACACGATGGTGCCGCGGCCGCGCGTGTTGTCGAACACGTCGGCGTTGCGCAGGATGTTGAACACGGCATCGGTGATGCCGGCCGGCGTGGCCAGGTCGAACTGGCGCTGATGCTCGACCATGTTGCGTACGTAGAGAATATCGCGCAGCACCGAGAACAGGTGCTCGCGCACGCCGCGGATCATCTCGCCGTCGACGAAGGCGCGGGCGGGCGCGTTGCGCAGCGCCAGCCGGATCCCGTGGTGTTCGCGCAGCACCTGGATGTCGAAGTCCGCATGCATCTCGAGCACGGCGCGGGTGTCGTCGACGTAGCTGCCGGAGTTCAGCACCGCCAGCGCACAGCGCCGGAACAGCTCCTGCAGCGCCGCGTCGCTGATGTTGCAGATGGCGTCGACCTCGTACTGCGACAGCAGGCCGAGATTGCCTTCCGGATCGACGATGGCGTCTACCCGGCCCGTGTCGGAGCTGCCCTGCGGCAGGCCCGGTGCCGATTCATTCATGCGCTGATTCCGCCCTTGTGATTGCCTGCGCCGCCGGCCGGCGGCGGGCATTACTGGCAGCAGGCCTTCCAGGCGCGCTCGCCGTCGCCCGCGAAGTGCTCGAAGGCCACGCCGACGAGGAATTCGTCGCCGGCCTCGGAGATGTAGGCCACCCGGCCGGTGACCGTGGCCTGAAGCTCCTCCCCGATACGGATGCACAGTTCCAGCCGATCGTTCTGGATGTTGCGCTTCAGGCGCCGCAGCCACAGCGGCGGGCACACCAGTTGCAGGCCGGACTCGGAGACATTGCTTGTCTCCAGTTGCAGATCGCCGATGCTTACCTGCAGCTGGCGCCGGAAGCGCGTTGCTATGCGGCGTTCATCCCCCATGACTTGCGACCACTGTTCCGCTTGCACACGGCCGGGAGTATAAACGCAGAGCCAGTCCTTCGACATGCTAAGCTCCGGGGCTTTCGCACAGATCGCGCGGCCGGGCCGGCCGCGCCCCGGAGCCTGCCGTGAGCGACCCGCACCCACTGGAACTCAGTCTTGCCGAGGCCGCCGCGGCCCTGCGCAGCGATGCCCTGACCGCCATCGACCTCACCGAGGCGGCGCTTGCCCGCCACGGCGAACGGGCCCTGCTCGACGCCTACGTGCACCGGGATCCGGCCACCATGCGGGCCCAGGCGCTTGCGGCCGACGCCGCCTTCGCCGCCGGCGTGGATCATGGCCCGCTGCAGGGCATTCCGGTATCGGTGAAGGACCTGTTCGGCGTCCCGGGCTGGCCCACCTTCGCCGGCAGCCCCAGGCCGCTGCCCGAGCGCTTCTGCGAGGCCGGCACCAGCATCCGCCGCCTGCTGCAATGCCATGCCGTGCTCACCGGCAAGACGCACACCGTGGAGTTCGCCTTCGGCGGCATCGGCACCAATCCGCATCACCCGGTGCCCCGCAACCCCTGGGACGACGCGGTGCACCGGGTGCCGGGCGGCTCCAGTGCCGGGGCCGGCGTCAGCCTGCACATGGACGCCATGCTCGCCCTTGGCACCGATACCGCCGGCTCGGTGCGGATCCCGGCGGCGATGACCGGCAACGTCGGCGTGAAGACCACGCACGGGCGCTGGCCGGTGGATCACATCGTCCCGCTCAGCCCGAGCTTCGACACCGTCGGCATCCTGGCGCGCAGTGTCGCCGATGCAGCCGTGGCCTTCGCTGTGCTCGACGGCCGGCCCGCTGACGCCCTGCCAGCGATGCGGATCACCGGCCTGCGCCTGGGGCGCTGCGATGACGAGCTGTGGCAGGACTGCTCGCCGGGCGTGGCGGAGAGCGTGGACGCGGCCATCGCCGCACTCACCGCCGCCGGCGCCTGCGTGCAGCGGTTCGAACTGCCGCAGGTAGCGCCGGCGCTGGCGCTGTTCCGCGTCGGCCACCTGGCTGCCCCGGAGTTGCAGGAGTTCATGGCCAGCGAGCTGCCGGACTGGCTGCCGACCCTGGACCCGGCCGTCGCCGCGCGCCTGGCCGATGCCGGGGAAATGAAGGCCCAGGAGTACCTGCGCCGCAAGCGCGAACTCGCACGCCTGCAGGCCCTGGCCGACCTGGCGCTGGGGGACATCGACGCGCTGGTGCTGCCGACCGTGCCCATCACGCCGCCCACCGTCGAACACGTGAGCACGCTGGAAAACTATCGGCAGGCCAACATGCTTGCCCTGCGCAACACCGCCGTGGCCAACCTGTTGCGCCTGTGCGCTGTGACACTCCCGGTGGGTCTGGATGCCGCCGGCATGCCGGTGGGCCTGCAACTGGTGATGCGGGCCGGCCAGGACCGGCGCCTGCTGGCACTCGCACTGGCCTGCGAGCAGTTGCTGGGCCTGCCGCGCGAGCGGCTGGGTCGTCCGCCACCCATCGGTTAGCCGCCACCGCCGCACCGCCCGGCCGGCGGCCAACAGGCCCCGGGGCTGGCGCTGGCGCGTCCGGCCCAGGGGCGCCGCGCCTCGCGGCTCAGTCCGTGGCCGGCACGGCAACGCCGTTGGCAGCGGCGCGGGCGGCAATCTCGGCGCTGCGCACTTCGCTGGCGGGCCGGCCGCCAATGCACCAGTCCTCGGGATCCACCCGCTGGCAGCAACCGCGAACGAACGCCGGGTCCACCGCCAATGTCTCCACCAGCAGCCCGGTGAACGCGGCCATGAGGCGTTGACGCTGCTCGGCCGTGCGATCACGCATGACGATGAACTCGAAGTACGGGGCGTGCAGGCCACTGTGTTCGACGACCTCCCCGGCCACCGCAACCCTGCCGGCCGGACGCTCGGTGATGAACACCCGCACCCGTTCCATCGGCGCATCGAGGATGCTTGCGTACAGCCTTGAGGCCCCGGTGAGCAACTGCGCCTGCTGGGCCGGACTGCTGCGGCCCTGCACAAGATGAAAATTCACGAATGGCATGTTCCCCTCCCCACTGTGGATTGTCTGGACAGACCGGCCCTCACGGCAGCCCGCGCCGCCGCCCGGAATCCAGCATCAGCGCCGAGCCGG
>CAYGQN010000247.1:0-414 GCA_964351795.1 uncultured Gammaproteobacteria bacterium | reverse complement strand
CGCCCGGTGTCGGCGGGCCCGGGCGCGACCAGGTGCGCAGTGATCCCGCGTGGCCCCAGCGCCAGGCTCAGCTGGCGCACGAGGTTGGTCAGCGCGGCATTGCCGATGCCGGCGCAGGCGGCGTAGGCACTGGGCTCGAAGCCGTAATGCCCGCCGATGGCGACAATGCGCGAGCCGGCGACAAGCCGCTCGTCCGCCGCGCGGACCAGTCGCAGCAGGCCGTTGACCTTGATGTTCACGGCCGTGGCGACCGCTTCGGTGGGTACGCTCATCACACCACCGGCCACGTCCACGCCGGGCCCGTGCACCAGCATGCGGACCGGCCCGTCCAGGGTCGCGGCGATGGCGGCAATCGCCGCATCGGCACCGATATCGGCCGGGCACGGCAGCAGGCCGGGCACCTGCGCGGCCTGC
>CAYGQN010000246.1:0-6740 GCA_964351795.1 uncultured Gammaproteobacteria bacterium | reverse complement strand
GGCCGTGAAGATCTGCTGCATCATGACTGCCGACGAGGCGCAGCTGGCGCTCGCCGCCGGGGCCGACGCCATCGGCCTGGTGTCGGCCATGCCAAGCGGGCCGGGCGTGATCGGGGAAGCCGGGATTGCCGCCATCGTCGCCGGCCTGCCGGCCGGCACGGCGAGCTTCCTGCTGACCGCCCACACCCGCGCCGATGACATCATTGCGCAGCACCGGCGCTGCCGGACCACTCACGTGCAACTGGTCGATACCGTCGCGCCCGGTGAGCTGCAGCGGCTGCGCCGGGCGCTGCCGGAGCTGGGCATCGTGCCGGTGGTGCACGTGACCGGCCCCGCCGCGGTGGATGCAGCCCTGGCCGCCGCGGAGCACGCGGACCTGCTGCTGCTCGACTCCGGTAACCCGGCGCTGGCGGTCAGGGAACTCGGCGGTACGGGGCGCACGCACGACTGGGCCCTGAGCCGGCGCATCCGTGAGCTAAGCCCGGTGCCGGTATTCCTGGCCGGCGGCCTGGGCCCGGACAACATCGCCCGCGCCATGGACGCGGTCGGCCCGGCCGGCATCGACCTGTGCTCCTCGGTTCGCCGTGCCGGCCGGCTGGCCGCAGCGCCGCTGGAGGCCCTGTTCACCGGGATTGCCCGCCTGCGTGGTGCCGGCGCGAGACCATGACTACCCTGCGCCTGGTGCTCGGGGACCAGCTCAGCAAGACGCTGGCGAGCCTGCGTGATGCCGCGCCCGGGGACGTGATCCTGCTGTGCGAGGTGCAGGAAGAGGCCACCTACGTGCGCCATCACCAGCAGAAGATCACCCTGGTGCTGTCCGCCATGCGCCACTTCGCCGCGCGCCTGGCGGCGGCCGGCCAGCGGGTGGACTACGTGCGCCTGGATGACCCGGACAACAGTGGCAGCCTGGCCGGGGAACTTGGCCGCGCTGTCCGGCGCCACCGGCCGACCCGGATCGTGCTCACCGAACCCGGTGAATGGCGCGTCCTGCAGATGCTGCAGGGGCTGGAGGCCGCGCTCGGCGTGCCGGTGGACATCCGCCCCGATGACCGCTTCCTGTGCAGCACCGAGGCGTTCGCCGCCTGGGCCGGCGGGCGCAAGCAATTGCGCATGGAGTATTTCTATCGCGAGATGCGCCGCCGCAGCGGCTGGCTGATGGACGGCGATCAGCCCCTCGGCGGGCAATGGAACTTCGATGCCGAGCATCGCAAGCGCCTGCCGGCGGGCACGACGCCGCCGGCGCGTACCGGCTTCGAGCCCGACGCCGTCACCCGCGAGGTCATGACGCTGGTGGCGGCGCGCTTCGGCGAGCACTTCGGCAGGCTGGAGAACTTCTGCTGGGCAGTGACGCGCGAGCAGGCACTGCAGGCCCTGGCGCACTTCATCGCCGACTGCCTGCCAGGCTTCGGGGACTACCAGGACGCCATGGCCAGCGGCCAGGACTTCCTCTACCACGCCGTGCTCTCGCCCTACCTGAACATCGGGCTGCTGGAACCGCGCGAGGTCTGCGAGGCTGCCATCGCCGCCCTTGACGCCGGCCACGCCCCGCTCAACGCCGTGGAGGGCTTCGTGCGCCAGGTGCTGGGCTGGCGCGAGTACGTGCGCGGCATCTACTGGCTGAAGATGCCGGCCTATGCAAGCGTGAACGAACTGCAGGCGCAGCGGCCGCTGCCGGCGCTGTTCTGGACCGGCGACACCGACATGCGCTGCCTGGCCGAGACCATCGACGCCACCCGCCGCAACGCCTGGGCGCATCACATCCAGCGGCTGATGATAACCGGCAACTTCGCCCTCATCGCCGGCATCGACCCGGCGGCCGTCAACGACTGGTACATGGTGGTGTACGCCGATGCCTTCGAGTGGGTGGAACTGCCCAACGTGAGCGGGATGACCCTCTTTGCCGATGGCGGCATGCTGGCGTCCAAGCCCTACGCCGCTTCGGGCGCCTACATCAATCGCATGTCCGACTACTGCCGGGGCTGTCGCTACAAGGTGACGGTGAAGAACGGCCCGCAGGCCTGCCCCTTCAATTACCTGTACTGGCATTTCCTGCTCGAGAACGAGGACCGCCTGCGTGGCAACCCCCGGCTGGCCATGCCCTATCGCAACCTCGATCGCATGGATGGCGAGCGCCGGGCCGCCGTTCGCGCAGACGCCGCCCGGCTGTTCGCGCAGCTGGGCATGACGCCGACGTGAGCCGGCCTGCCTTGCAGCCGGACCGGTGCCGGCCATGAGCGCAGCGGCGACACGGCGCTTCGCGGTGCATGACGCCGCCGGGCGTGCGCTGTCGCTGAACGCCGCCTGGCGCAGCGGCGACCGGGGGCTGGTGCTGTTCCTGCACGGCCTGGGCTGCTCGGGCCGCAGTTTCCATCCTGCCTGGGCGCATCCGGACCTGGCCGGCCGGGCCCTGCTCGCCCCGGACCTGGCCGGCTTCGGCGGCTCGGACAAACCGGCGGGCTTCAGCTATGACATGGCTGACCAGGCCGCCCTGGTCGGCCAGTTGCTCGCCGCGCTGCCGGCGGGCCCGTTGAGCATCGTCGCGCACAGCATGGGCGGTGCGGTCGGCCTGCTGCTGGAGGACGCGGTGCTGGCCCGCACCTACCTGTTCGTGAGCGTGGAAGGCAACCTGGTGGGCGAGGATTGCGACATCGTCAGCCGGAAGATGATCCGGCGCGACTTCACTGCCTTTTGCCGCCACTACATGCCGCGGCTGCGGGCGGGCTTCAATGCCCTCGGTGAAGGCTATGCCGATATCGAGGCCAGCACCGCCGAGGCCCTGTATCGCAGCGCCGAATCGCTGGTGCACTGGTCCGACAGCGGGCAGCTGCTCGCAAGCATTCTCGATCTGCCGATGCCACGCCATTACATCCACGGCAGCGACAACGCCGGCCACCCGGTGCTGGCGCGGCTGGCCGGTCTGCCCTGTCATGCCATCGCCGGCAGCGGCCACTTCCCCATGAATGACAACCCGGCGGCGTTCTACCACCTGCTCGGCCGGCTGCTGGAGCGGGTGCCTGGCCGCTGACCCTGCGAGCAGGCGCTGACGCGGCGGCCCGGTGCGGAACACCGACGGCCCCTGCCGCGCCACGACCCGCGCGCCGGGCACATGAGCGCCCCCGGATCACGTATCCTGCCCCGTCCGGCCCGCCACCCAAGCTCCAGGGAGACCCCAGCATGCTGAACCTCACTGTCGATGAAGTCCTGACCACCACCCGCGCGGTCAGGAAACGACTGGATTTCGATCGTCCCGTGGAAATGGACGTCATCCGTGAGTGCCTGGAGCTGGCGCTGCAGGCACCGACGGCCTCCAACAGCCAGCCCTGGCAATGGGTCGTCATCACCGACGCCGACAAGCGCGCCGCCATTGCCGAGCAGTATCGCAAGGCCTGGGCCGGTTACCTGGACATGCCGGTGTCAGCCGCCAATGTGCATGCCGGCGACCCGGCCATGACCGATATCCAGAACCGCGTGGTGTCATCCGCGCAATACCTCGCCGACCACTTCGAGAAGCCGCCGGTGCTGCTGATCCCGGTGGCGGCCGGTCGCGTGGACACCCAGCCCAACGTGATGCAGGCGAGCGTGTTCGGGTCGATCATCCCGGCGGCCTGGAGTTTCATGCTGGCCGCACGCGAGCGGGGCCTGGGGACCTGCTGGACCACACTGCACCTGATGTACGAGCGAGAATGCGCGGAAATCCTCGGGATCCCCTTCGAGGAGTTCACCCAGGTCGCCTGCATTCCCGTGGCCTACACCCTGGGCACGGATTTTCGCGCTGCACCGCGCAAGGACCTGGACCAGTTCCTGCACATCAATGGCTGGTAGGGGCAGGGCCTGCCCGGCGTTGTGTGGCAGGCCAGCAACAAACTAAAGCCCGACCGCATTACTGCCGCTGATGCAGGTGCGCGGCGGCGGAAGGCCCTCAACCCCGTCAGGTGATGGTCCTGCTGGACAGCACTGCCACAGGCTGGTGCCCGCCCTGCACCGTCGTGTTGCGTAAATGCGGCAAAAAAGGATTGTATAGTTGCGAAAAGTCGCGCTAAACTTTACACATAAGTTGTTGTGCTCTGTCATTTCGTATCCAGCATCGCCCAGATAGCTCTTGCAAGGGGGAGTTTCCTATGTCATCGAGTCTCACGCGCCGGCCGTTTCGCCAGGCGGTTCTCGGTCTCAGCATTGCCGCGCTGATCGCGCCGGTCGGGGTTTCGGCCCAGTCCAAGCTCCTGGAGGAGGTCATCGTGACCGCCCAGAAGCGCGAGGAGTCCATCCAGGACGTCGGCATCTCCATCACCGCTTTCTCGGGCGCACAGCTCGATGCCTTCGGCTTCACCGAGAGCACGCAGATTTCCGCCTTCACACCGGGCGTGCATATCTCGGGGAACAACGGTGGTTCGACCCAACAGTTCTCGATTCGCGGCTCGACGCAGAACGACTTCGCCGACATCGCCGAAGGCCCGAACGCCGTGTACGTGGACGAGGCCTACATGGCCACCGGCCAGTCGCAGCTGTTCGCCGCCTTCGACACCGAGCGCGTGGAAATCCTGAAGGGCCCGCAGGGGACCCTGTTCGGTCGTAACGCCACCGGCGGCCTGGTGCACTACGTCACCCGCAAGCCCACGGAGGAGACCGAAGGCTTCATCGACATGACCTATGGCCGTTTCGACCAGGTCCGGACCGAGGCCGCGCTGTCGGGCAAGATCACCGACGGTGTGCTCGGCCGCTTCTCGATGCTGTACAACCGCCATGATCCCATCATGGACAACGACTTCACCCCCGGTGACCTGCCGGCGCCACGCTTCGGCAACCCGAGTATCCAGGGCTCGCCCGCCGGTGCGCGCGACCTGTGGAAGGACGACCAGATTGCCCTGCGCGGCCAGCTGCAGTTCGACGTGAACGAGGACGCCACCCTGCTGGTCAAGGGCCAGTACGGTCGCCAGCAGCTCACCTCGGGCCAGTACCAGCACGAGTCGACCACCGCGGTCATCAATCCGTCCGGCCAGATCGTCAACTCGGTGTATACGAAGAACCTGCCGGCCAACCTCGGCATCTGCGAGGTGCTCAGCACCACCGGCGGCTGTGCGGCGGGTGGTACGCCCTTCGACGGCGACTTCGACAACTTCCGGCCGACGGCCACGGGTGACCTGTTCGGATACACCGAGGACGACACCCGCGACCTGAACGCAACCACCGACCACGCCACCGACAACTACGATGAGGTCGAGACCTTCGGCTTCACCGGCAAGCTCGACTGGGATCTCGGCTGGGCCACGCTCATTGCCGTGTCCGCCTACCACCAGCTCGACAAGCAGCAGTCCCTGGACGTGGACTCCGGCCCGGCGCCGCAGTTCATCGTGATGAACCAGTCCGAGTCCTGGTGGACCACGCACGAACTGCGCCTGGAAGGTGAAACCGACCGCATGCGCTGGATCACGGGCGTGTACTTCCTGCACACGGAAATCGACTACGCCCAGGGCCTCGCCGACAGCATCGGCGGTGTGAACGTATTCGCCGGCCTGTTCGGTGGCGCGCTGCCGTTGGTTGGCGGCCCGGCACGCACGCCGCAGGACTCCATCGAAACGACCCTGAACGCCGAGCTGGACACGACGTCCTACTCGATTTTCGGCCAGGTCGACTACGACCTCAACGACCAGTGGATGCTGTCCTTCGGCCTGCGTGCCATCCTCGAGGAGAAGGACTACAAGTACCGCGTAGACTTCTACGACAACGTCGACGATCGTCGTCCGGATGGCCTGCTGTTCCAGGGGCAGCAGCCGCTGGCGCCCAATGCCTTCCTGTTCGGCAACCTGCCCAACCAGCAGTTCTCCGACAGCTTCTCCACCGGCCTGTGGTCCGGCAAGGTGCAGCTGAACTGGTCGCCGACCGATGACCTGCTGTTCTACGCCGGCGTCAGCCGCGGTGTGAAAGCCGGCAGCTACAACGCCCCGCTGCTGACCAACCTGACCCCTGGCGAGATGGAGTACGACGAGGAAGTGCTGATCTCCTACGAGGCGGGCTTCAAGTCCACGCTGTGGGATGGCCGCGTGCGCTTCAACGGCTCGGGCTACTACTACGATTACAACGACTACCAGGCCTTCCAGTTCATCGGCACCTCGGGTGCGGTCGTGAACGCCGACGCCAAGTACTACGGCGTGGAGTTCGACGTGCAGGCCAACCCGATCGACAACCTGGACTTCCTGTTCGGCATCGGTCTCATCGATGCCGAGGTGAAGGACATCGCCGTGGCCGGTGCCGTCGGCGGCGCCGCCCCGGTACTGCGTGACGTGAACCCGACCTTCACCCCGTCGGTGCAGATCAACGGTATCGTGCGCTACACCTGGCCCGCGTCCATCGCCGGTGGTGATCTGTCGGTGCAGCTGGATTCCAACTACGCCTCCAGCGCCTTCCACAACATCAACAACTTCGCCACCCACCAGATGGATGCCTACGTGGTGGGCAACGCCCGCATCAACTGGGTCAGCGCGGACGAGCACTGGGAAGTGGGCGGTTTCGTCAACAACTTCAGCGACTCGCGCTTCCAGACCATCGGCTTCGAGCTGTCGAACGTCTCCGGTTCCAACGAAGAGACGATCGGCCGGCCGCGCTGGTGGGGTATCAACGTGCGCTACAACTATTTCTGAGCCTTGCGCTCGGGCAGTACCCGAAGGGGCCGCATCGCGGCCCCTTTTTTTGTCTCCAGGAAATGGCCATGACCCCCACGTTGGATTTTGTCGTGGGTTGCGGCT
>CAYGQN010000245.1:0-6743 GCA_964351795.1 uncultured Gammaproteobacteria bacterium | reverse complement strand
GTACCGTCGTCGCGGTCACCCATGATCGCTACTTCCTGGACAACGTCGCCGGCTGGATCCTCGAGCTCGACCGCGGCAAGGGGATCCCCTGGGAAGGCAATTACAGTTCCTGGCTGGAACAGAAGGAGCAGCGCCTGGCCCAGGAGGAACGCCAGCAATCGGCCCTGCAGAAAAGCATCGAGACCGAACTGGAGTGGGTGCGTTCCAACCCCAAGGCGCGCCAGGCCAAGAGCAAGGCCCGCCTGGCCCGGTTCGAGGAGATGACCCGCCAGGAGTTCCAGGCCCGCAACGAGACCAACGAGATCTACATCCCGCCGGGCCCGCGCCTGGGCGACCTGGTGATCGAGATGGAAGGGGTGAGCAAGTCCTTCGGCGACCGGCTGCTGTTCGAGGGCCTGGACATGAAGGTGCCGCCGGGCGCCATCGTCGGCATCATCGGCCCCAACGGGGCCGGCAAGACCACCCTGTTCCGGCTCATCAACGGCACCGAGCAGCCCGATGCCGGCAGCATCCGCGTCGGCGACACGGTGGAGTTTGCGCACGTGGACCAGTTCCGCGACCACCTCGATGACAACCACACCGTGTGGGAGGAGATCTCCGACGGCCAGGATGTCATCCGCGTCGGCAACTACGAAACCCAGTCGCGTGGCTACGTGGCGCGGTTCAATTTCAAGGGCCAGGACCAGCAGAAGCGCATCGGCGACCTGTCCGGCGGCGAGCGCAACCGCGTGCACCTGGCGAAACTGCTGCGCGGCGGCGGGAATACGCTGCTGCTGGACGAGCCCAGCAACGACCTGGACGTGGAAACCGTGCGCGCGCTGGAGGAGGCCCTGCTGGCCTTCCCGGGCTGCGCCCTGGTCATCTCGCATGATCGCTGGTTCCTGGACCGCATCGCCACGCACATCCTCGCTTTCGAGGGTGATTCCCAGGTTACGTTCCTGGAGGGCAACTACACCGATTACGAAGCCGATCGCCGGCGCCGGCTGGGTGACGATGCCGATCGTCCGCACCGGATCCGCTACAAGCCGCTGGCCGGCTGAACGCCCGAGGAGGCATCGACCCGCACCAATGACCCTTGTCCGCCCCTTTCGCGGCCTGTGCCCGCGCCCGGCTGATGCCGGCGCGGTCATCGCGCCGCCCTACGACGTGGTCTCCGCTGCCGAGGCTCGAGCCCTGGCCGCCGGGCGCCCGCACAGTTTCCTGCATGTCTCGCGCCCGGAGATCGACCTGCCCGAGGGCAGTGATCCCTACTCGCAGGCGGCTTATGACAAGGCCGCCGCCAACTTCAGGGCCCTGCTCGACAGCGGTTGCCTGCAGCGCGATGAGGCACCGGGGTATTACGTGTACCGGGTCGGAACGGACTCGCATACCCAGACCGGCATCGCCCTGACCGCCTCGGTGGCAGCCTACGAAGCCGGCCGCGTGCGCCGCCACGAGCACACCCTGCCGCGCAAGGAAAATGATCGCGTGCGCCAGATCGAGGCCGTCAACGCCCAGACCGGGCCGGTGCTGCTGGCCTTTCCACCGGACCGGGTGATCCAGGAGATTGTCGACACGGTCACCGACACCGGGCCGGCCTTCAGCGCTGAACTCGGCGACGGCAGCATCCACACGCTGTGGCCGGTGCATGCCCCCGACCGCGTGCAGGCCCTCACCGATGCCTTCGATGCCCTGCCGGCCATGTACATCGCCGACGGCCACCATCGCTCGGCCGCGGCGGCCCGCGTCGCCGCCGCCAGGGGCGGCGATGACAGCGCGCCGCACGCCTGGTTCCTTGCCGTGGCCTTCGCCGGCGACCAATTGCAGATCCTCGACTACAACCGCGTGGTGCAGGACTTGAACGGCCTTGATACGGCCGGCTTCCTCACACGCCTGGCAGCACTCGGCGAACTCGAAGCCGAGCCCGCGCCGGTCCGCCCGGCGGCCAGTGGCGAGTTCGGCATCTACCTGCCCGGGCAGTGGTATCGGCTGCGCCTGGCGCCGGCGCTGCGGGAGACCAGCGATCCGGTGGCGGCGCTGGATGTCAGCGCCCTCACCACGCACATCCTGGAACCGGTACTCGGCATCGGCGACCTGCGCCAGGACGAGCGCATCGACTTCGTCGGCGGCAGCCGCGGTCTGGCCGGCCTGCAGAAACGGGTGGACGAGGGTTCGATGGCCGTCGCCTTCGCGCTCTACCCGACCCCGGTGGAAGCGCTCATGGCCATCGCCGATGCCGGCGCGGTCATGCCGCCCAAGTCCACCTGGTTCGAGCCCAAGCTTGCCGACGGCGTGGTCTCCCACGTGCTGGACTGACCCCTGCAGGCCGGTGGTGGCGGCACGAGCCGTCGCAGCCGCGGGGCGCCGGCGCCCGGGCGGCGCGGCCGTGGCCAGGCGCCCTGGCTGCTCGAGGTCCGGCGCCCGACCTGCCCCCGCCCCGGCCCTTCGGCGAACGGCCGCCAGGAACCGACGCCGGGTACCTGCCAGCGAAACAATGCGGCCGCCACGGTATCAGCCGGCAGGCGCCCGGCCGCTGCTGCAGGGCCGGTCAGCCAGCGCTGCGCGCCCGGGAGCGCACCCGCTCAGACTTCCTGCAGCAGCGGCGGCATCGGGCAACCCAGCGTCGCGGCAATCGCGCGCAGCAGTTCCGCCTCCTCCGCCGTCACCGTGCCATCCTCCAGCACGCAATCGGCACAGGCGTTGATCACCGAGCGCTTCAGAAACGGTGACAGCCCACGCAGCCTGCCCAGCGCCGCCCGCAGGGCCTCGACATCGGTCGGCCCCGGTGGTTCGGCAAGCCCCTGGAGACCGAAGCCATCGACGCCGCGACGATAGGCCGCCAGGCAGGCGCGGGGATCGGCACCGGCCGTGTGGGCAAGCGCCCCGAACAGGCTGGCGAGCTCGGCTTCCACATCCTCGAAGCGCGTGTATTCCACCTGCGCGTCGTCGGCGCTGGGGTCCAGGTACTGTGCCGTCAGGGTCACCAGCGCGAATTCGAACAGGCTGACTTGCGCATCCACCTTGCCGAGCGCGGTGCAGGTGGCGACCAGTCGCTTGCGCTCCCCTGGTGAGGAATCCTTGATGGCCGGCAGGGCGAGATCCAGCAGCGGCAGGCGCAGGCCGGCGCCACGGCCGTCCAGCTCACCGGCCAGGTGCAATGCCAGGTCGGCCAGTGCGCGGTTGTGCGTGCGCTCGATCAGCTCCACGCCCACGGGCCGGTCGGCAGCCGCCATGTGCGCCAGCAGCAGGGCATAGATGACCGCCGGCGCCTGCGGTGGTCGATGCACGGCGCGCAGCACGCCAGGCGGAATGGCCGCGTGCAGCTGGCTTGCGTAGGCCACATGCGCCGGCGTGGGGTTGCCGACGCTGTCGGTGATGGCGCGGGTCGAGGTTCTGACCGCCGCACCGCCGGCGAATCCCGCCGCCGCTGCGCCGCCGGGCGGCGCGGCGGCCGCCCTGCCCTGTTCCCGGGCGGCGACGTCCGCCCCGTCCTGGGCTGCCTCGGCCCGGACCTGGCGGGCGAAGTTCGGGTCGATGGCGTTGATGCGCACATCCAGTGGCGGATGCGTGGCGAACAGCCCGGCAAAGCTGTAGCGCATGCTGTCGCCGAAGCACATGTGGCTCATGTCTTCGGCGTGCAGGTTCTGCAGCCGCGCGCCGGAGCTGTGGCGGCTGATCTTCCACAGTGCACTGGCAATGCCGTGGGGATTGCGTGTGAACTGCACCGAGGAGGCATCGGCCAGGAATTCCCGCTGCCGGGAGACCGCGGCCTTGATCAGGCGGCCGAAGAACAGCCCCAGGTAACCGATCACGAACAGGGTGATGCCGATCCCGAAAATGATGGCCACGGCCTGGCCGCCACTGCGGCCGCCGCCGCGTGAGCGACCCATGGAACGCAGCAGGAAGCCGCCCACCTGGCCGAGCGCGAGCACCCCGGCAAGCACGGAAATGAGATGGACGTTCAGGCGCATGTCGCCGTTGAGGATATGACTGTACTCGTGGCCGACCACGCCCTGCAGTTCGTCGCGGTCCAGCACCTCCAGCGCGCCGGCGGTCACCACGAGCACGGCCTCGTCGGCGTCGTAGCCGGCCACGAAGGCATTGATGCCCTGCTCTTCGTCCATCACGTACAGCGTCGGCACCGGTGTGCCCGAGGCGATGGACATCTCCTCGACCACGTTGATGAGCCGGCGTTCCCCCGGGTCCTCGCTGCCCATGTCGATCCGGCGCGCGTCGACCATGCGCGCCACGGCCTCCCCGCCGGTGCCCAGGTGCAGCAGGCTCACCACCGAGCGCAAGGTGATGAGCAGCACCACCGAGCAGGTCACCACCACCCACCAGGGTTCCTGCAGGAACAGACGCAGGCGTTCCGGCAGGGGCGCCGCGGCCACGGCCGGCTCGCCGGCGTAACCGACGCCGGCAAGCCCGTAGGTCCCCAGGAACACGAGTGTGTTGATCGACAGGATGATCAGCACGACCGCCAGGCAGAAATAGGCCACCAGCAGGCCGGTACGACGCCGGGCCCGGTGCTGCTGCTCGAAGAAGTTCACGATGAGCTTGCCTGCGGCAGGCCGCGCCGGCTCAGCTGGCGCCGAAGTCCACCTTCACGGCCTCGCGGGCTTCCTCGTTGGTGATCTCGAGCTGCTGGGCGGGCTGGAAACTCAGGGGCCCGGCAATGAGGCTGTTGGGAAACTGCTCGCGCAGGTTGTTGTACTGCATGACCGCGTCGTTGTAGGCCTGGCGCGAGAACGACACCCGGTTCTCGGTGGAGCTCAACTCCTCCATGAGCTGTTGCATGGTGGTATTGGCCTTCAGGTCCGGGTAGGCCTCCTGCAGGGCGAAAAAGCGGCCCAGGGTTGCCCCGAGCAGGCCTTCCGCCGCGCCGAGCCGGCCGACGGCACCCGGGTCACCGGGCTGGGCAGCCGCGGCCTGCGCCGCCGACTGTGCCTGGTTGCGGGCCTGGACCACGGCCTCCAGGGTCTCGCGCTCGTGCTTGATGTAGCCCTTGGCGGTTTCCACCAGGTTGGGGATGAGATCGTAGCGGCGCTGCAACTGCACGTCGATTTGCGCGAAGGCGTTCTTGAACGCGTTCCGTGCCCGCACAAGGTTGTTGTAGATGCCGACCAGCCACAGGCCAACACCGATGAGGACCACCCAGAACACGATGCTGCCGATATCCATTAACGCCTCCTTGTCACAGGCCCCCAGGGGCCGGCACAGAGCAAGATACGCAAGCCCTGCTCCCCGCACAAATTTCTGATTTCCTGATGCTTTGCCGCCTGCCCAGGGGCGGCCACTCGACCATACCGACAGCCCGGACTAAAATCCCCGGTTTCTCGCAGGATATTCCCCCCAGTGTCGAGCGCTTCCCCAGGCAACACCCCCCGGCCAGGCACTGACCAGTACAGCGGCCACCGGGCCGGCGACCTTGAACTGTCGGTGGTCATTCCCGTGTTCAACGAGGCCGGCGGAATTGCCACGCTGCTGAGCGAGGTCGCCGCGGCACTGGCCGGCCTGGGCGCTACCGAAATCATCGTTGTCGACGATTGCAGCACCGACGACAGCAGCGAGCGGATCCGCGACTGGCGGCGGCAGCAACAAGCGCCGCTGCGCCTGCTGCGGCACCGACGCAACCGCGGCCAGAGCGCAGCCGTGGCAAGCGGCGTGCGGGTGGCCCGGGGCACCTGGGTGGCGACCCTCGACGGCGATGGCCAGAACGATCCCGCCGATATCCCCGCCCTGGCCGCGCACGCGGCGGCGGCCGTCGATGGCGAGCGCCTGATCGTCTGCGGCCACCGGGTCCGTCGCGACGACAGCCTGGTCAAACGCGCCGCCTCGCGCGTGGCCAACACCGTGCGCTCGGCCATCCTCCGCGACGATACCCCGGATACCGGTTGCGGCCTGAAGGTCATGCGACGCAACCTGTTCCTTGAGCTTCCCTATTTCGATCACATGCACCGCTTCCTGCCGGCACTGGTGCGCCAGTGCGGTGGTCGCAGTGTCTCGCTGCCGGTCAATCACCGACCGCGTCACCACGGCGTGTCCAAGTACGGCGTGCTCGATCGACTGTGGGCGGGCATCATCGACCTGGCCGGCGTGGTCTGGCTGGGTCGCAGGCGCGCACCGACAGACATTGAAGAGGTTGACGACTGATGGACACCGAGTACTACTGGATTGCCCTGGGCCTGTGTGGCCAGGCCCTGTTCTCAGCCCGCTTCCTCGTGCAATGGCTGGCCAGCGAAAAGGCCGGCCGCAGCGTCATACCGGTGTCCTTCTGGTACTTCAGCATCGGCGGCGCCACCGTCCTGCTCAGCTACGCCATCTACCGCGCGGATCCGGTGTTCATACTGGGCCAGTCGATGGGCTTCTTCATCTACACCCGCAACCTGTATTTCATCCATCGCGGCAACGCCGGTGCAGGCTGATCCCGACGCGGCCCGGGCGCCGCTGCCGGCTGCCAGCCGCCGCCGATGTGACGCCCTGTTCGCCCTGGTGCTGCTGGCGGGCTTGCTGGCGGCGTTGTGCGGCCAGCGCGACCTGCCGCTGGACGGGCACGAGGTGCTGGTCGCCCGTACCAGCGCGGAGATGCAGCGTCGCGACGACTGGCTCGTACCCTGGTTCAACGAGGCACCACGCCTGGAGAAGCCGCCGCTGAGCTACTGGCTGACCGGCGTCGTCGCCGGTCTGTCCGGCAGCGACGGCCACGTCTTGCCCTGGCAGGCACGCGCCGTGTCCGTGCTGGCCGGCCTGGCACTGCTCGGCAG
>CAYGQN010000244.1:0-6771 GCA_964351795.1 uncultured Gammaproteobacteria bacterium | reverse complement strand
AATCGTGCCTACGTTCACATGCGGTTTCGTGCGTTCAAATTTCGTCTTCGACATTTCCCGATCTCCCGGTGCTCGGAACTTCCCGTTGTTGTGCGTGCGTTACAGCGCTGTGTGGAACCGTACGTACTCGATCTGGAGCCCATAACCGGACTTGAACCGGTGACCTCTCCCTTACCAAGGGAGTGCTCTACCGACTGAGCTATATGGGCATGCTGCGAATAGCTGTGAACTTAAGTCCTGCCGCGTACTGGGGTTACCCCTTGTCAAGCTTCATCATCGGCGGTTCGCCCTGCACCCACCACCGGACCGGCTTGGAGCGGGTGATGGGAATCGAACCCACATCATCAGCTTGGAAGGCTGAGGTTCTACCATTGAACTACACCCGCTGACTCAGACTTCCCGTCGCCGAAGGCGCTCATCAGTACCGCCCTCGTTGCGCCGTGCCCCTGACTTCCGGGCGCCGATGGTGGAGGGGGTAGGATTCGAACCTACGTAGGCTGAGCCGGCAGATTTACAGTCTGCTCCCGTTGACCGCTTGGGTACCCCTCCCGAAAAAACGGTAGCCGGCAATTTTCGTGTGTTCCCGGGTATTTGTCAATGGATTGAAACGGGGAAATGACACGCGCACCGGCCTATGCAAGGGTGATGGTGCTCCGCAGCACCGAGGCGCGGCCTTTCGGGCTGTTCGCATGCCGCACGACCCGCCGCGGGGACGTTCATCACCGGCGCATCCGGCCTCAGGACGCCTTTTTCTTGGTCCGGCGGCGCCCGCCGCGGCGCGCCTCCGGCGCCTTGGCCAGCAACTCCTCGGCCTCGGCCAGCTCGATACTGGCCGGTTCTCGATCCTTGGGCACCCGGGCGTTCTTCTTGCCGTTGGTGATGTAGGGCCCGTAACGGCCGTTGAGGATGCGGATGTCCGTGCCCTCGAAGTCCTTGATATGCCTGGCGGCATCGGCCTGCTTCTTCTCCTCGATCAGCTCGAGGGCCCGCGGCAGCTCGATGGTGTAGGGATCGTCGCCCTCGGGGATCGAGGCGTACTTGCTGCCGAAGCGCACGTAGGGGCCGAAACGACCGATGTTCGCCGACACGGGCTCGCCGTCGGCCGTCTCGCCGAGGGCGCGCGGCAGCTTGGTGAGCTCCAGCGCCTCGTCCAGGGTGATCGTCTCGATGCTCTGGCCGCCGCGCAGACTGACGAACTGCGGCTTGTCCTCGTCCTCGCTGCTGCCTATCTGGACATAGGGGCCGTAGCGGCCCATACGCACCGACACCGGCTTGCCGGACTTGGGGTGAGTCCCCAGTTCGCGCACCTGCTGGGCATCGCGGCGGCTGACGTTGGCGTCCTTGTCCTCGACCTGTTCCTTGAAGGGCTGCCAGAACTGCTCCATCAGCGGCACCCAGGCCTTCTCGCCCCGGGAGATGGCGTCCAGTTCATCCTCCAGCCGCGCCGTGAATTCGTAATCCACGTAGGTATCGAAGTGCTCGGTGAGGAATCGGTTCACCGTACGGCCCATGTCGGTGGGCCGGAAGCGTTTGCTGTCGAGCTCGACGTACTCGCGGTTCAGCAGGGTCGAGATGATCGACGCGTAGGTGGAGGGACGGCCGATGCCGTACTCCTCCAGGGTTTTCACCAGGCTGGCCTCGGTGTAACGCGGGGGCGGCTCCGTAAAGTGCTGGGCGGGGATGATGTCCTTCAGGGCGAGGCGATCCCCCTCCTCCAGCGGCGGCAGCATCTTGCCCTCCTCCTCGTCCGCCTGGTCGTCGTTGCTCTCCATGTACACGGCCATGAAGCCGGGTTCGGCGACCTGCGAGCCGTTGGCACGGAAGGTGTTGCCCTCCCCGCAGGCGAGGTCCGCAGCCACGGTATTGATGGTGGCGTGCACCATCTGGCAGGCCACCGTGCGCTTCCAGATGAGCTCGTACAGGCGCATCTGGTCCCGATCGAGATATTTCTTCATGTCTTCGGGCGTACGCCGCACGGCGGTGGGGCGGATGGCCTCATGGGCCTCCTGGGCGTTCTTGGACTTGGTCTTGAACACCCGCGGCTGCTTCGGAACCTGGTCGGCGCCGTAACGCTCGCCGACAAACTCGCGCATCTCGGCCAGGGCCTCGTCGGCCAGGTTGGTCGAGTCGGTCCGCATATAGGTGATGAGACCGATGGTTTCGTTGCCGATTTCCACGCCCTCGTACAGGCCCTGGGCCACGCGCATGGCACGATTGGCTGTCATGCCGAGCTTGCGCACGGCTTCCTGCTGCAGGGTGGAGGTGATGAATGGCGGTGCCGGGTTGCGCTTGCGCTGCTTGCGCTCGACCTTCTCGACAATCAGGTGACCCTTGCCTGGCCCCTTGCCCTGTGCCTCGGCCCCGGCCATGAGGGTGGCGCGCGCCGCGGTGGCGGTGGCCTCGTCGGTGATGGTGAACTGCTTGACCTTCTCGCCACCCAGGATCCAGAGCTTCGCCTGCACCGGCTTTTTCCCGGCCAGCGCCTCGGCATCCACGCTCCAGTACTCGCGCGGCTGGAACTTGTCGATTTCCTGCTCGCGCTCGACGATCAGGCGCAGCGCCGGGCTCTGCACCCTGCCGGCCGACAGGCCGCGATTGATCTTCTTCCACAGCAGCGGCGACAGGTTGAAGCCCACCAGGTAATCGAGCGCCCGCCGCGCCTGCTGGGCATTGACCAGGTCCATAGATATCTCGCGCGGATTGGCGACCGCGTCCTCGATGGCCCGCTTCGTGATCTCATGGAAGACGACGCGGTAAATTGGCTTGTTTTCCAGCAACTTGCGGTCACGCAGAAGTTCCACGAGGTGCCAGGATATGGCCTCTCCCTCGCGATCAAGGTCGGTGGCGAGGTACAGCGCGTCGGCCTTCTTCATGGCCTTGGCGATGGCATCGACATGCTTGGCGTTGCGGTCGATGACCTCGTAGTTCATGGCGAAGCCCGACTCGGTATCCACCGCGCCCTCCTTGGGACGCAGATCGCGGACGTGGCCATAGGAGGCCAGGACTTCGTACCCGGGGCCAAGATACTTCTTGATTGTATTGGCCTTGGCAGGGGATTCGACGACGACGAGATGAGATGTCATAAGGCAAACGGGTTCGGCGCGGCGCGCGGCGCGCGAATGATACGCGTTGGGGACATGAAACCCTAGCCGCCTGTCCGGGGGCCGGGGCCAGGCTCAGTGAAGGCTGCGGCTGACATCGTCCATGACCAGGTCCTCCATCCAGAAAAAGGCCTGATCCTGGCCCGGCTGGTTGAAAAGGACCATCAGGATGACCCACTTGAGCTGCTCGAGGTCGATTTCGTCGGCATCCAGTGCCATCACGCGATCGATGACGAGCTCACGTGCAGCGGCGTCGAGCACACCCACGGTTTCCAGGAACAGCAGGAACCCGCGGGAATCGGTGTCGAGCTTGGCCAGTTCATCGCCGGTGAACACGCGGAACGTCTTGCCGGTGGCAAGCGCGGGGTTCTCGGACTGCATTCCCTCGGGTTCGGCCAGGGTCTCCAGCCAGTCGAAGGCCTTGTCCACCTCGCGGGCGGCGAAGCCGGCCTTGCGCAGCTGGGACTCGAGATCATCACGGTCCAGGAACACATCCACCTCCTCGTCCATGAAGTTCTCGAACAGGTAGATGAGCACGTCCAGGACGTTCGGCTTCATATCATCCTCTTAGCTAAAGACGACAATACACGCCGCCCGGTTGTGTCGCGACCAAGCCTTTGAGCTCGAGTATCAACAGGATGGATGAAACCTCCGGGGCCGTCAATCTGGCGCGGCCGACCAGGCCGTCGACACTGGCCGGCCCGTAATCGAAGCAATCGAGCACAAGTTGTTGTTGCGCGGTGAGATCTTCCCCGGGCGGCCTGACTGCATCCGGGCCCGGCGACGCGGGCCCGACGGCGGCCAGGCTGAGCCCCACCAGCGGCCCGATCTGCTCGAACACGTGGCCGGTGTGCTCGACCAGGGTCGCGCCCTCGCGAATGAGAGCATGGCACCCGCGAGCCAGTGGATTGTGGATGGAGCCGGGGATGGCAAACACCTCCCGGCCCTGCTCCAGCGCGTGCCGGGCGGTGCCCAGCGAGCCGGAGCGCGCAGCCGCTTCGACCACCAGCACACCGGTGGCAAGACCGCTGATGATGCGATTGCGCTGGGGGAACTGCTCCGGCCGCGCGCCGGTGCCAAGCGGAAACTCGGTGACCAGGGCCCCGGCTTCGGCGATGCGATGGGCGAGCGCCCGGTGGCGGGCCGGGTAGACAATGTCAGCACCGGTGCCGAGCACGGCAATGGTGGGCGCGGCGGCCGCCAGCGCCGCCTCGTGGGCCGCGGCATCGATGCCCAGGGCGAGTCCGCTGGTCACCACCAGCCCGGCCTCGGCAAAGGCCCTGGCAAACATACCGGCGGTTTTCAGGCCCGCACCGCTCGCGTTGCGGCTGCCGACCACCGCCAGCTGGGGCTCACCGAGCAGTTCGGCCCGACCGGTGACATACAGCAGCGGCGGCGGGCGCGGAATCGCGCGCAGCAGGGCGGGATAGTCTGGATCAGTGAGGATCATCAGGCGGTGACCGGGCCGGTCGGCCCAGTCCAGCGCCTGCTGCAGGCAGGCTGCGTCCGGATTGCGCAGAAAAGTGCGGCACGCGGCGCCGAGGCCGACGGCTGCCAGCTCGGCATCCCCCAGCGACAGTACCCGCCCGGCGGTGCCGCAGCGCTCCAGCAGCGCCACGAGCCGCCCTGCTCCCATGCCTGGAGCCAGGTGCAGCGTCAGCCAGGCGCGCAGTTCCGTGGCGCGCGCATCATCCATGACCGGGATATTAAACCCCAGTCGCCGCGCGTCGCGCCAGTGCCGGGCGGCGGCTCAGGGCGAGCGAAGCTTGTCGTACAGGTGTGCCGGACGGCGGGTGTTCATCACCAGCGCGTAGCTGACCTCGTCGAACGTGCGGAAAATCATGACTTCGCCGGTGTGCTCCTCGGGCAGCTCCACTTCCACGCCACGACCGGAATGCTCCACGCCGAACTTCTCGTCAATGGCATTCTTCGTGTCGCGGATGTCCGTGAACAGGGTGGACAGGAAACCGTCCAGCCAGCTCGGGTCATCGCCGCCGAAACTGACGGGCTCGGTCGCTGCACGCCGACGCTCGACCTCGGCACCCACGGGGTCATTGACCACCTGGCCGGCCCGGAATATGGACAGCACATGGCCGGGCGCCAGGCCGTCGCGCTCACCCGCGGACACCACCACCACCTGGTGCTGGCCCACCTGCGAGACGGCATCAATCACCGAAATGATGCGTGCATCGATCCGGCTGTCCGGCGCGCGCGGTATGAAGGTGGGGTACTGGTATTCCGTCTGGGGCAGCAGGCGGTCGCCGATCAGGACCTCGCGCTCCGATGACATGATGCGCGCGGTGGCCGGGTCGCCGCTGCGCTCGACCACGGCATCGCCCACGTGCAGCGCCTCGTAGCCGAGGATGCGATCGCCGTCGTCCGGGTCGCGGTAGGCCGGCCCGGCGCGGTACACGCCGTAGCGGGGCTTGATGTCATCGTCGAAGCCACGCACGTAGACGCGGTTGTTGGTGCCGGCGATGAGATGCTGGTCCTCGCTGGAGACCACGTAGGGCGCGCTGTCGAGCTCGCCCTCGCCCACCACCCGCGGGCGCGACAGGAATTGCTGGATCGCGTCCAGTGGAATCGCGGGGATTGCGCCATCACGGCCGGATGCGCGTACCGTGGGCGACAGCTTCTGGAAGCGTGTGCGCGTGCCGTCGGCGTTGACCAGCAGCATCGGCCGGCCATCTTTCCACACCAGGGTGAGGACATCCCCGGGGTAGATGAGATGCGGATTGCGGACCTGGGGATTGTTCTGCCACAGCTCCGGCCAGCGCCAGGGCTCGGCAAGGTACTTGCCGGAGATGTCCCAGAGCGTGTCGCCCTTGCTGACCACGTAACGGTCGGGATAGTCCGCGCTGAGCTGCAGGGTATCGGCCGAAACCGCAACGGTCAGCCCCGCAAACAGCAGCGAGATCATGATTTTCTTATACATCTCAGTACCCTTAGACACGAGGCTTAATGTAGTTTAGCAAATCATATCCACAAAATAGAACAATCGCGAGCAGTTCCGGGAACCTGCCCCTGAATTAGTTATCTAAGTGTTGTCCAATCAGAGTGTTAGCGGTATCTTTCCCAGTCTGGAAAGTGAGTCCCAATCATGGCCATCAGACAAATCCTGCACTACCCGGACCCGCGCCTGCGCACACGCGCCACCCCGGTGGAGGTCGTCGACGAGTCCATCCGCAGCCTGGCGGCGGATATGCTCGAGACCATGTACGACGCCCCCGGGATCGGTCTTGCCGCCACCCAGGTCGACGTCCACAAGCGCGTCATCGTCATCGATGTCTCCGAAGCCGGCGACAGCCCGCTGGTGCTCATCAACCCCCGCATCCTGGCAGCCGACGGCGTCGAGCAGATGCAGGAGGGCTGCCTGTCGGTGCCGGGCTTCTTCGAGCTGGTGGAGCGGGCCGAGCGGGTCCGCGTGGAAACGCTCGACCTGCAGGGTGAGCGCCAGGAGATCGATGCCGACGGCCTGCTGGCGGTCTGCATCCAGCACGAAATGGACCACCTCGAAGGCAAGCTGTTCGTGGATTACCTGTCCACCCTCAAACGCAGCCGAATCCGCCGCAAGCTGGACAAGCAGTTGCGCCAGCCCGCCTGAGCGGCGCCTGGCACCCCGCGTCCATTGCGCATCGTCTTCGCCGGCACTCCCGCGTTCGCCGCGACG
>CAYGQN010000243.1:0-6795 GCA_964351795.1 uncultured Gammaproteobacteria bacterium | reverse complement strand
GCGCTGCGGGCGGCATCGAGTACCTGTTCGTGGATGCCGACGTCCAGGACGCCGAGACGCTGGTGGCCGCCATCACCGGCCAGTCCGGCGAGCGGGATTTCCGCGTGGTCATGCTCGGCGAGGGCGGCATCGGGCAGATCACCGATACCCTGGCCGGCGCCACCGACGTGGCCGCTGTTCACCTGCTCTCCCACGGTGAGGACGGCCGCATCCGTCTCGGCGCGGATATCCTCGATGCGGAGTCGCTAGACCGGTTCAGTGCCGAGCTTGGCGCCTGGCGCGGCGCCTTTGCCGAGGGCGCCGACCTGCTCATCTGGGGCTGCGACGTGGCCGGCAGCGCCAGCGGCCAGTCCCTGCTGGCAGGGATCGCCGCACTGACCGGCGCCGACGTCGCCGCCTCCGACAATCCCACCGGCGCGGCCGGCCTCGGCGGCGACTGGACCCTGGAGTTCGCCACGGGCGATATCGCCCCCGGCAGCCTGAACGTGTCGGCCGCGGTCAGCGGCTGGGAATACCTGCTGGACCTCACCCCGAGCGGCAGCGAGACCCTGGTCAACGGCAGCACCGGATCCACGCAGGCCACCACGCCCTGGGGCGGTGGCAACGCCGCCATGGACGCCGCCGGCAACTACGTGCTGGTCTGGCAGGACGAGCGCGGCGGCACCAGTGACATCTACGCCCGCCTGTACAACGCCGATGGCAGCGCCCGCAGCAGCGAGATCCTGGTCAACAGCACGACCGCGGGTGCGCAGGACTGGCCCGTGGTGGCCATGGATGCCGACGGTGACTTCGTCGTTGCCTGGAGCGGTACCCAGGCCGGCGACTACGACATCTATTTTCAGCGTTTCGACAGCAGCGGCGTCGCGCAGGGCGGTGAGACCCTCGTGAACACAAGCACCACGGAATCGCAGGACCTCGCCAGCATTGCCATGGCCGCCGACGGCCACTTCGTGGTGAGCTGGACGGATTTCAGCGTCAACAGCGGCGACGTCTTTTTTCAGCGCTACGATGCCGCCGGCCTTGCCCAGGGGGGCAATGAGCGCGCCAACACCACCACGCTCGATGCGCAGGAGTTCAGCGATGTCGGCATGAACGCCAACGGCGACTTCGTCATCGCCTGGCAAAGCCAGAACCAGGACGGCGCCGGCTCCGGCATCTACGCGCAGCGCTTCAGTGCCGCCGGCATTGCCCAGGGCGGCGAGTTCCGCGTCAACGTGGACACCACGGGTGAGGAGATGCACCCGGAGGTGGCCGTGGCCGCAGACGGCGGCTTCATCATCAGCTGGGAGGATTCCAACATCGACGGCGACGGCCGCGGTGTGGCCATGCGGCGCTTCGATGCCAGCGGCACCGCCATCGGCGGCGAGGTCCAGGTCAACACCATCAACGCCGGCGACCAGTGGATGGCCAACCTCGCCGCCGCCGATGACGGCAGTTTCGTCATTACCTGGCAGGACGACGGCGGCTCGGACGGCAGCGGGAGCGGCGTATACGCGCAACACTACGACAGCACCGGCCTCGCCATGGGGGTCGAACTGCTGATCAACGCCATCACAGTCGGCAACCAGGAACTCCCGAGCGTGGCCATGACCGCCGATGCTGCCGTGGTCGCCTGGAGCGGTGCCGGCAGCGGCGACAGCAACGGCGTGTTCTTCCAGCGCCTGGCCCTGGACGTCACGCCCGACATCAGCACCGGCCTGGTCGGCCATTACCGCCTGGATGACGGCGCCGGCAGCACCGCCACCGATGCCACCGGCAGCCAGAACGGCACGCTGGTGAACGCGCCGGTGTGGAACGCCGGCGGCGCCGTGAACGGGTCCCTGAACTTCAGCGGCGACACTGCCGGCAGCAATGCCTTCGTCGAGGTGGCCGACAACGCCGCCCAGGACTTCGGCAGCGGCCCCTTCAGCATCGCCTTCTGGCACGACCTTGCCGGCCCGACGCCGGCAGCGGCGCGCCTCGTCGGCGACTACGACGGTGTGAACCCCGGCTTCCTCGTCTACGTCAATGGCAGCACGCTGAACGTGATGATCGACGACGGCAGCAGCACAGCCCTGGCCGCTGCCACCATCACCACCGACGGCGGCTGGCATCACCTCACCGTGAGCTACGACGGCAACCGGGTGAGCATCCTCCAGGATGGTGTCGTGCTGGCCGAGGCGACGGCCAGCGTCGGAAGTGTTAACACCGCCTCGCCGCTTCGGATCGGTGCGTCGAGCGTCAGCAGCGGCGACCTCGAGGCCTCGCTCGATGACATCCGCCTGTACAACCGCGCCCTGAGCAGCTTCGATGCCGCGGCGCTCACGGCTCAGTTCACCGGGGAAGCGCCAGGCGATCTCCAGATTACGGAGACTGCCTTGGGTGGGCTGCGCATCAACGCCGACGGCGGCAACGACACCTATCTGCAAGCCGATGCTGCGCCGTTCACCGGCAACGCGCAGGTGACGATAGAAGTGGACTTCCGGGTCGCCTCCCCGGCCGCCGGACTTACCACGCTGCTGTCCTACGCGACCGCCACTAACTCCGACGAACTCTACGTGGGCATTGATGCCGGCGGGGAGATCTTCTTCCGGACCAGTTCCGACAGCGGTCCCGGCTACGGCAGCACCACGCATGCGCCGCAGCTGCTAGACGGTGAGCGGCACTCGGTGGCGGTCACCTGGAACAGCACGGGCGGGATCCTGATGTTCTTCGTCGATGGCGAGATGTGGGGCCTGGGCCGAAACAGCTACCAGACAGGCACCGCCATCGACGCCGGCGGCACCCTCGTCGTCGGGCAGCACCACACACCACTGGCGGCGGGATTCAATGCCGCGGATACCTTCGAAGGCACCATCTACGAGATCCGGATTTTCGACGATCTGCGCACTGCTGGGGAGATCGCCGCCAGTTATCGGAGCGACCTGCCGTTCGATGAGCCAGGGATGATCGCCAATTGGCGGTTTGAACAGCTGTCCAGTGATGGCGTCGTGGTCGATGCGGTGAGCGGCAACGACCTGACCGTCAACTATGTCAGCGAACCGGGATTCACGCCCAGCGAAGCGAGTTTGACCTTCGCGCTGGATGAGAACGCGCTCGACGGCACCGTGGTCGGAACGGTCAATGGTGTAGACGCGGAACGTGAAGCGCGAATCGCTGCGTTGCTGGGTGCAGACCCGGAGTTGAGGTACAGCGCGGAGTCGGGCAAGTTCTACAAGGGTGTCGCCACGACCGGTTTCTGGGCCGACGCGAGAGCGGCAGCAGAGAGTACGGCGCTGAGTGGGGTCAACGGACAACTGGTGACCATTCGGTCGGCCTCGGAAAACGAGACCGTTCGACAGATCGCTGCTAATGATGTGGGCTTCGATGTTTGGATCGGAGCCACCGATTCGACCGTCGAGGGCGAATGGCGCTGGGTTGATGCCGGGGCCGAAGCCGACCAGTTCTGGCAGGGTGATGCCGCCGGTTACGAGCCGAGCGGAACCTACTACAACTTCCAGTCAGGACAGCCGAATGATGCAGGCGGAAATGAAGACGTTGCCCGGCTCGACGATGCCACTGGGCAGTGGCTCGATGCCGACCACGACAACCACGATTTCTACGGCTACGTCATCGAGTGGAATGCCGATGCCGTCCTCGATGCGACGCACGCTTTAACGTATTCCATCCAGTCGCAAACCATTGCGGGCGCGTTTGAAATCGACGCCGACTCGGGCGAGATACGGGTTGCCGATGGCACGTTGCTGGACGCCGACACCCTGGCCACGCACACCGTCACCGTTCGCGTCTCCGACTCCGAAACGACGCCCAACACCTACGACGAAACCTTCACGATCTCGCTGAACAACCTTGCCGAAGCCAACAACGCGCCGACGAATCTCTCCAGCGGCATTGAACTGAACACCGACGGCGGCAACGATGCGTACCTGCAAACATCCAATCCGGAGGGCTTTCTGCAAGGGCTGACTGAGATGACTGTTGAAGTCAACTTCAGTTCTTTGGAAACACCAGCCGTTCGCTCGACTTTGTACTCGTTCCTCGACGGCGCATATACGGAGCGTTTGGCGATTAACGCGGACGGCACGCTCGAATGGGCAGGCCTGACAACCGCGGGCAGCTACTCGCAACTGTTCGATGGTGGTCAACACCACGTGGCATTCTCGTGGGATACGAACTCCAGCCAGATTCACGTTTACGTCGATGGCGAACTGGCTGAAACGATTGCGAATCCGTATACCGGAGGCTACTCGATCGTGGACGGAGATTTTGCCATCGGCCAAGATCTTCCCAGAGGCGGGAGCTTTGATCCGGACTCCGCGTTCCAGGGAACGCTTCATGATTTCCGCATCTGGAATGAAGTCCGAAGCGAAGCCGAAGTTGCACTGAACTATCAGCAGAAGTTCGACACCGGCAGCCTGCCCACCGGCTTGGTCGCGAACTGGCAGATGGATGGCTTTAACGGGTCGAATGAGATCGTCGATGTGGTCAGCGGCAATCACTTGCGCTTCGGCAACGTCGGTGACATCACGAGCTGGACCAATCAAGTTGGTGGTGTGACGGCAGACGGCAATACGTTGACCTACATTGATGACGGAGCGCCCGAGCTATGGGGCTCGCAGATCAACTCCGCGAATGTGTCCGCCCTCGGTTATCTGGACGACTACACCATTCGATTCACGGTCGACAACCTTACAAACTCTGCGTGGACCATCGGCCTCGGCTCCACTGAATCAAGTGCAAATAATTCCGACCCGGAATTCGCGATTCAATATGACCATGTGAATAACGGCGCCAACCGGATTAGCATTCGGCACAATGGAAGTACGCAAGCCTTTCATGATGTCGGCTTCGTGCCCGGTGGGGAATTCGGTTTTTATGTTCACGGAACGACCCTCGAATATCAATACGACGGACTGACGTTTGCCACCGACACGATCCCTGCCACCACGGATTGGTATATCGACACGTCGTTCTTCGTGCGCACCTCGGATGCCACGTACAACAACCAGGACGACTATTCACTGTCGAATTTCCGCATTGTCGACGGCAATGGGAATGCCGTAACCGGCTTCAGCGCCAGCACGCCGGTCGAAGGCCTGCGCATCAGCGAGAACGCGGTTGGCGGAACCAGCGTCGGCTTCGTCTTGCCCACCGATCCGGATGTCAGGAACGATATCGCCAGCGATGGCCGGTTCACCGAAGCGCCGGACCCAGGCCATCTGGTTGAATACGCCGTCGGTCAGACCATCGGCAACTGGACGGTAACGAGCGGCACGGTGGATTTGAATGGGACGGTTTTCGAACCGCCACCGGCGGGTGGGCGGTCGATTGATCTCAACGGCTCAAGCGCCGGTGCGATTTCTCAAACTTTGTCGACGGTAGCAGGGCGCCAATACCAGGTAATCTTTGACATGTCCGGCAACTTCGGTGCTGGCGAAGTGGTCAAGGACTTGCGTGTCAGCGCGGCCGGATCGAGCCAGGACTACTCCATCGTCGCTCCGGCAGGCTGGTCGACATCCAACATGCTCTTCAGCGGTCGTTCGATGAGCTTCACGGCCGAGGGTGCCAGTACCGTGCTGACATTCCAGTCGCTCGATGGAGCGAACTCCTGGGGTCCGGTAATTGCCGAGGTTCGCGTGATCGAAACCTCTGCGGCCGTCAGTACAATCCTGAACAACGATCCGACGCTGCAGTACGACGCGGCGACGGGCAAGTTTTATCGGTTTGTCGATACGATTACTCAGCCGCTTGATGCGATTGATGCAGCAACCGCTGCGACGCTGAACGGGGTCAACGGACAACTGGCCACCATCCGCTCGGCCTACGAGAACGATCTGATTCGATCGTTTGCCCAGCAAGCGGGCGGCGACGTGTTGCTCGGTGGTCGAGACGCAACGACCGAGGGCAACTGGTACTTCCTGGAGGGGGCAGCGGAAAGCGAGCAGTTCTCGACGGGCTCGACGGCACAAGCTGGGTACTACACCAATTGGAGAGGTTCCGAGCCGAATGGCTCGACTTCGGAAAACCACCTTGCCATCCGCCCGGACGGGGAATGGCAAGACGTGCCCGACAACCAGGCGCGTGCGTATGTCATCGAGTGGGACGCCAGTCAGGTGCTGTCCAGCTTCACGTTCAGCCTGACAGACGACGCCGGCGGCCGCTTTGCCATCGACAGCAGCACCGGCGAAATCACCGTAGCCGACGCTTCGCTGATTGACTTTGAAACGGCCACCTCGCACAACGTCACCGTCGAAGTCGCCGACGCCGCAGGCAATGCCTACAGCGAAGTGATGTCAATCGCGGTTGATAACACCCTCGATGCCAATCAGTCTGTTCCCGGACCACAATCGGTCAACGAAGACGCGGTGTTGACATTCAGCAGCGGTAACGGCAACGCGGTCTCGGTCAGCGATTCACTGGCGGGAACCAATACACCGCTGCAGGTTTTCATTGGCGTCAATGATGGCGTGCTGAACCTGTCGCAAACCACGGGGCTGTCCATTCTGGGCGGCAGCAACGGTGGCTCTTTCATGACGCTGCAAGGGACCGAGTCCGACATCAACGCTGCACTGGAAGGACTCACGTTCACGCCCGACGCCGGATTCAATGGCAGCGTGACGCTGAACATGACGACGTCGTTGGGCGCGGCCATGGAGGGGCATTACACGTTTGAAGGCGGCAACGCGAACGATCAAAGCGTTGGGGTTTCCCGGAACGGAACGTTCGCCGGCAACGCGACGACGGTGATCGACCCGCAGCGTGGTGAAGTACTGTCTCTAGACGGCAGCGGGGATTTCGTTGAAATCAACTCGCTCC
>CAYGQN010000242.1:2153-6800 GCA_964351795.1 uncultured Gammaproteobacteria bacterium | reverse complement strand
CCCTGCCGTGGCGGCCAGGCAAGCGCCCCTGCCGGGATGCGGGCGACCCCGGCCGCGCCGTGGTTCCGGCCGGATGCCGGGCGCCGGTGGGTTGCGCGCTACCGCCACCCGTGCCGCGCATTCTGAAGGCCGTTTCCAGACCCATCTGTCCCGCGGGCCGGATCGGAGCCGGGGCGTTGATGCCGCGCGCGTGGACCGGCAGCAGGTCCAGGCAGGCAGTGCCCACCGCGCGGCGCCTGCCGGCAGGCGAAAAAAAACCCCGCCGGAGCGGGGTTTCGAAGCATCGGACGAATTTGGCTTAGGCCGGCTCGACGTTCGCCGCGGCCAGACCCTTGGGCGTCTGTTCCACGTCGAAGTTCACCTGCTGGCCCTCTGCCAGCGTCTTGAAGCCCGTTCCCTTGATGGCGGAATGGTGCACGAATACGTCCTTGCCCCCATCCTCCGGCGTAATGAAGCCGTAACCCTTGGTTTCATTGAACCACTTGACTGTACCTTTACTCACTGATGTAGACCCCTGAATTGCTGAACATGGTGTTTGGTATCGCAGCTACGCTCTTTACGGATTCGTTGCGGGGGATGCGCTGCTTGGAATCAAGGAGGGCAGGACCGAAACGCTGGCGGGAGAATAGCTGAACCGCAATCGACTATACGCCTGGTCCCAGGCCAATACCAGCATAATCAAACGCCTGTTTGCAGCTTCCCGAAACGCCCTTCGTTAGTTGCTTGTTACAAGCAAATAAGTTTATCCTGCGCCCTTCGGCACAGCCCGGGGAGGGCAGTATGGCCGGCCCACGACTGCAGCAGAACGACGCGCAAGCACCCGCCCGCCGGACCCAGGCCGAACGCACGGCCCTGTCGGACCGGCGCATGCTCGATGCCGCCGCCATGCTCATCGAACAGCACGGCTCCGCCGGCACCACGCTCAAGGATGTGGGCGAGCAGGCTGGCTACAGCCGCGGCCTGGCCGGGGCGCGCTTCGGCTCCAAGTCCGGCCTGTTCCAGTTCGTCGTGCGCGCCGTGGGCGACGACTGGCTGCGCGAACTCAAACGCGCCACCGAGGGCCTGGATGGCCTGGAGGCGCTGGAGGCGGCGCTGGATGCCCACATGCATTTCTTCGAAGAGGCGCCTCGGCACGTGCGTGCCTTCTACATCCTCTGGTTCGAAGCCATCGGCCCGGCGAGCGATGTGCGCGAGGTGATCGCCCGGGTGCATGAGCGCCGGCGCCGCGACGTCGAGCAGTGGCTGGCGGCCGGGGTGGCTCGCGGCGCCCTGCCGGCGGGCATCGACCAGCGACGGATCGCCGAGTATTTCTGCGCCGCCGTGAACGGGCTGGTGTACCAGTGGCTGGCCGCCGCCGGCGACATGAGCGTCACCCGCGGCCTGACCGAAACCCTGAAGGGCACCCTGCGTGCCCTGTGTCGAAACGAAGGAGTCCTGCAATGAGTTCCACTGCCGAGAACCTGAACAAGGGTACCGAGGCCGACCCGGTGCCGGCGCGCTTCGTCACCGCCGCCAGCCTGTTCGACGGGCACGATGCCTCCATCAACATCATGCGGCGCATGCTGCAGGCCGGCGGCGCGGAGGTGATTCACCTCGGCCACAACCGCTCGGTGCAGGATATCGTCACCGCGGCCCTGCAGGAGGACGTGCAGGGCATTGCCGTGAGTTCCTACCAAGGCGGCCACGTCGAGTTCTTCAAGTACATGATCGACATGCTGCGCGAGCATGATGCCGGGCACATCCGGGTGTTCGGTGGCGGTGGCGGCGTCATCGTGCCGACCGAGATCCGCGAGCTGCACGACTACGGCGTCACCCGCATCTACTCGCCCGAGGACGGCCAGCGCATGGGCCTGCAGGGCATGATCGACGACATGATCGCCCAGTGCCGCTTCGACCCGAGCCGGCTGTCGCCGGCGCGGCTCGATGCCGTGGCCGACAACGACTGGCTGGCACTGGCGCGGGTGATCACCGCGCTGGAGAACGACCGCCTCAGCGAAATCGAGCGCAAGCGCCTTGGCGCGGCGCCGGAGCGTGCCGTGCCCGTGCTCGGCATCACCGGCACCGGCGGCGCCGGCAAGTCCTCGCTCACCGATGAGCTCATCCGCCGCTTCCGCTACGACTACGATGATTCGCTGACCATCTGCGTGCTGGCCATCGACCCCACCCGCCGGCGTACCGGCGGCGCGCTGCTGGGGGATCGCATCCGCATGAATGCCATCGACGGCAAGCGCGTGTTCATGCGCTCGCTGGCCACCCGCGGGGGCAGCTCGGAGGTGCCCGGCTACCTGCCGGAGGTCATCAACGCAGCCCGCCTGGCCGGGGCGGAGCTGGTGATCGTGGAAACCCCGGGTATCGGCCAGGGCGATGCCGGCATCGTGCCCTTTGTCGACAAGTCTCTGTACGTGATGACGCCGGAGTTCGGCGCCGCCAGCCAGCTCGAGAAGATCGACATGCTGGACTACGCCGATGTCATCGCCATCAACAAGTTCGACCGCCGCGGCGCCGAGGATGCGCTGCGCGATGTGGCCAAGCAGGTGCAGCGCAACCGCCAGGTGTTCGACCGGGCGCCGGAGGACATGCCCGTGTTCGGCTCGGTAGCCGCGCATTTCAACGACGATGGGGTGACGGCGGTCTACCAGGCGCTGCTGGAGGTGCTTGGCGAACACGGCCTGAAGACCAGCCCCGAGCGGCTGCCGCGGGTGGACGTGCGCCGCTCCAGCAGCAACACCAACATCGTGCCGCCCAAGCGGGTGCGCTACCTGGCCGAGATCGCCGACGCCCTGCGCCACTACAAGCAGCAGGCGCGCGAGCAGTCGCGCATCGCCCGCGAGCGCCAGCAGTTGCGCGCCGCCCGCGAACTGCTCGGCGATGCCGTGGACGCGGACCGCATCGAGGCCCTGATCAACGAGCGCGACCAGGCGCTGACGGCCGATGCCCGCCGCCTGCTGGATGGCTGGGCGCAGCTGCAGGAGGATTATTCCGGCGAAGAGCAGGTGGTTGTCGTGCGTGATCGCGAGATCCGCACGCAGCTCAAGCGCGAATCCCTGTCCGGTACCCTGATCCCGCGCGTGGCGGTGCCGCACTACGAGGATGACGGCGAGCGCCTGAAGTGGCTGATGCTGGAGAACGTCCCCGGCCGCTATCCCTACACCGGCGGCGTGTTCGCCTTCAAGCGCGACGGCGAGGACCCCACCCGCATGTTCGCCGGCGAGGGCGATGCCTTCCGCACCAACCGGCGCTTCCGCAACCTGTCCGAGCACTCCGAGGCCAAGCGCCTGTCAACGGCTTTCGATTCGGTGACGCTGTACGGCCGGGATCCGGACCTGCGCCCGGATATCTACGGCAAGGTGGGCAACTCCGGCGTCTCCATCGCCACGCTGGACGACATGAAGGTCCTGTACGACGGCTTCGACCTCTGCGCACCGAGCACCTCGGTGTCCATGACCATCAACGGCCCGGCGCCGACCATCCTGGCGATGTTCCTGAACACCGCCATCGACCAGCAGGTCGAGCGCTTCCGCGAAGCCGAGGGCCGGGAGCCGCGCGAGGACGAGTATGCCGATATCCGCGCGCGGACCCTGCAGACCGTGCGCGGCACCGTGCAGGCGGACATCCTCAAGGAGGACCAGGGCCAGAACACCTGCATCTTCTCCACCGAGTTCTCGCTGAAACTCATGGGCGATGTGCAGCAGTACTTCGTGGACAACGCCGTGCGCAACTTCTACTCGGTGTCCATTTCCGGCTATCACATCGCCGAGGCGGGCGCGAACCCGATCTCGCAGCTCGCCTTCACGCTGGCGAACGGCTTCACCTACGTGGAGGCCTACCTGGCGCGCGGCATGGACATCGACGAGTTCGCGCCCAACCTGTCGTTCTTCTTCTCCAACGGCATGGACCCGGAGTACACCGTGCTTGGCCGGGTGGCGCGGCGGATCTGGGCGGTGGCCATGCGCGAGCGCTACGGCGCCAACGAGCGCAGCCAGAAGCTCAAATACCACCTGCAGACCTCGGGCCGTTCGCTGCACGCCCAGGAGATGGACTTCAACGACATCCGCACCACCCTGCAGGCGCTGATCGCCACCTACGACAATTGCAACAGCCTGCACACCAATGCCTACGACGAGGCCATCACCACGCCGACCGAGGAGTCCGTGCGCCGGGCCATGGCCATCCAGCTCATCATCAACCGCGAGTGGGGCCTGGCCAAGAACGAGAACCCCAACCAGGGCGCGTTCATCATCGACGAGCTGACCGAGCTGGTGGAGGAGGCCGTGCTGCGCGAGTTCGAGAGTATCGCCGAGCGTGGCGGGGTGCTGGGGGCCATGGAAACCGGATACCAGCGCGGCAAGATCCAGGACGAGTCGATGTTCTACGAGCACAAGAAACACGACGGCTCGCTGCCGATCATCGGTGTGAACACCTTCCTGAATCCGAACCCGGCGCCGGAGTTCGAGATCGAGCTGGCGCGCTCCACCGAAGAGGAGAAGCGTGGCCAGTTGCAGCGCCTGCAGGATTTCCAGGCCCGCAATGCCGAGGCCTGCGAGGCGGCGCTGGAGCAGGTGCGCCAGGCCGCGATGCGCAACGACAACGTGTTCGCGGCCCTGATGGAGGCCGTGCGCCACTGCTCACTGGGGCAGATCACCGATG
>CAYGQN010000242.1:0-2143 GCA_964351795.1 uncultured Gammaproteobacteria bacterium | reverse complement strand
ATGCGCTGTTCGAGGTCGGCGGCCAGTACCGTCGCAACATGTAGGCGGGGCGATGCCGGCGACGTCTCAATTCAGCCCGGCGGCGGATGCGTCCGTGCGCCGGCACGGCAATCGGCACCGGCAATGGTTGCCGCGGCACGTATGCATTGCCGCCACAGCCGCAGGCAAGCGTCTGGTCAGAGCGTGGCAACAGCGCCCGGGCGCCGCGCTCCAGGCCGGCGCGGTGGCGGGCGGCCGGGCGGCGTGCCGCTCAGCCTTGTCGTGGCGTGCCGGACCTGCTTTCCGGTGCCGTGGACCGGCTTCCCGCCGGGGCGTTCAGGCCGGGGCCGGCAGGCCCGCGGCAAAGTCGCGCAGCGCGTCCAGCACCGGGCCCGAACGCTCGGTCATGAGCATGTGGCCGCAGGATTTCAGCACCTGGCTGTGCGCCCTCGGCAGCGCCGCCAGCAGCCCGCGGGCCGCGCGCGGGGGCGTCATCATGTCCGAATCGCCGAGCAGCAGCAGCGCCGGGCACTGCACCGCCGCGGCGTGGTCGAGGCCCGCATGATAGTGATGACAGGCATTCAGGTCGGTGAACAGCACGTCATCGGCGCTGCGCTCCAGCAGCCGCAGGGCATTGCCGAGCATGCTGATGCCGGGCACCGGGTTCGGGCCCATCAGTGCCTCCGGCCCGTGCGCCCAGATGTTCACCATGTCGAAGGCGTCATGGCGGTTCTCGCGCGCCGCGTCGAGCAGCGGGTCCCCCACCGGCATGGGTACCGCCGTGCCGATCATGGCGAGGCCACGGACACGGGCCGGGTAGCGGGCGGCGAACTCCAGCGCGACCAGGGAGCCCAGGCTGTGGCCCACGACCAGGGCGGTATCCAGGGCCGCCGCCGCCATGGCGGCGTCCAGCCAGTCGGCAAGGCCGGCCACCGAATCCACCGCCGGCCCCGGGCTGCGGCCATGGCCGGGCAGGTCGACAGCGAACACGTTCCAGCCGTGGTAGGCGAACCAGCGCGTCTGCAGCAGCCACACCGTGTGGTCCTGGCCGGCGCCGTGCAGGAAGACGATGGCCGGCTGGCCGGCCACGTGCGCCCGGTTGCCGGTATAGGCGTAGCAGGTTTTCCCGTCGACAGTGCAATCCATGGTTCAGGCCTTCTGCGAGCGGTACAGGGCGCGGCCGAGGTCGGCGCAGAGATCCGCCGGGTCCTCCAGGCCGATGGACAGGCGCACCAGGCCCTCGCTGATCCCGGCCGCGGCCAGTGCCGGGGCATCCATGCGATGGTGGGTGGTGCTGGCCGGGTGGATCACCAGCGACTTGGCGTCGCCCACGTTGGCCAGGTGCGAGAACAGCTTCAGCGACTCGATGCAGCGTCGGCCCGCCTCGCGGCCGCCGCGGATCCCGAAGGAGAACACCGCACCGCAGCCGCGCGGCAGCAAACGCCCGGCCAGTTCGTGGTCGGGGTGGTCGGGCAGCTCCGGGTAGCGCACCCACTCCACGGCATCGTTGTCGCGCAGGAATTCGATGACGGCCCGGGTATTGTCGATGTGCCGCTGCATGCGCAGGGACAGTGTTTCCAGGCCCTGCAGCATGTGGAAGGCCGTGGTCGGCGACATGCAGGCGCCGAAGTCGCGCAGGCCCTCGCGGCGGGCCCTGGCGTGGAAGGCCCAGGGGCCGGTTTCCTCGGTGAAATCCATGTTGTGGAAGCCCGCGTAGGGCTCGGTGAGGGTCGGGAATTTGCCGGAGGCATCCCAGTCGAAGCGGCCGCCGTCAACCACCACGCCGCCGATGGCCACGCCATGCCCGCCGATGAACTTGGTGGCCGAGTGGAACACCAGGTCGGCGCCATGCTCGAATGGCCGGCACAGCCAGGGCGTGGCGAAGGTGGCATCCACCAGCAGCGGCAGGCCGGCGGCATGGGCGACGGCGCTCACGGCGGGGATGTCCAGCACCTCCAGGCCCGGGTTGCCGAGAATCTCGCCGAACACCAGCCGCGTGTTGTCGCGGATGGCGGCGGCGAAGGCCTGCGGATCGCGCGGGTCCACGAAGGTGGTTTCAATGCCGAAGCGCGGCAGGGTGTAGGCCAGCAGGTTGTGCGAGCCGCGATACAGGGCCCGCGAGGCCACGATGTGGTGGCCGGCCCCGAGCAGCGTGCTGACAACC
>CAYGQN010000241.1:0-6801 GCA_964351795.1 uncultured Gammaproteobacteria bacterium | reverse complement strand
GCCGACCCCGGTACGCGCCCCGCGCAGCATTGCCTGGTGGCCGGAAGTGGCCGCCGTAGCACATGGCGTACGGGTCCATGCCCGGCAGCAGGCGATTGCCGCCCATGACCTCGGCGAAATCGTCAACAGCCGCGGCGAGCGTTACGTGCTGCAGCTCAAGGGCGCCGGGCCTACGCCCTACTCGCGCATGGCCGACGGCCTGGCCGTGCTGCGCTCCAGCGTGCGCGAGTTCATCTGCAGCGAAGCCATGCATCACCTGGGCGTACCCACCACGCGCGCACTCAGCCTGGTGGGAACCGGCGAGCAGGTCATGCGCGACATGTTCTACGACGGCAACCCGAAGGCCGAGCCCGGCGCGGTGGTGTGCCGCGTGGCGCCCTCGTTCATCCGCTTCGGCAACTTCGAGATTCTTGCCAGCCGCGGCGACACGGCCACCCTGCGGCAACTGCTGGACTACCACATCAGCACGGACTTCCCGGAACTCGGTGAGCCGGGCCGCGACACCTGGCTGGCCTGGTTCCGCGAGGTCTGCCGGCGCACCGCGGAGATGATCGTGCACTGGCTGCGGGTGGGATTCGTGCATGGCGTGATGAACACCGACAACCTCTCGACGCTGGGCCTGACCATCGACTACGGCCCCTACGGCTGGCTCGACAACTACGATCCGGACTGGACGCCGAACACCACCGACGCCCATGGCCGGCGCTACCGCTACGGGCACCAGCCCCAGATCGCGCAGTGGAACCTGGTGCAGCTCGCCAACGCCATCCATCCCCTCGTCGAGGACGTCGAAGCCCTGCAGGATGCGCTGGAGGTGTATGCCAGCACCTTCGACGCGCAATGGCGCGCGATGATGGCGGCCAAGCTCGGCCTGCGCGCTTACCAGGCCGATACCGACGATGCGCTGACGCAGGACCTGCTGTCACTGCTGACCGCGGCGGAAACCGACATGACGCTGTTCTACCGGGCCCTGGCGCAACTCGACAGCCAGGCCGCGCAGGCCGGCAGCATCAGCGACGATGCCCTGCTGGCACTGCTGCACCCGAGCCTGTACCTGCCCGAGCAGGCCGATGCCGACTGGCGCGGCCAGGCCCTGGCCTGGCTGCGGGCCTACGCCGGCCGTCTGGTCGCGGACCAGCGCGAGGATGCCGAGCGCGCCCTCGCCATGAACCGGGTGAACCCGCTGTACGTGCCGCGCAACTACCTTGCCCAGCAGGCCATCGACCGCGCCGAGCAGGGTGACGACAGCGGCATCCACGAGCTCATGGACGTGCTGCGCCGGCCCTACGAGGAACAGCCCGGCCGCGAGGCCTGGGCGGCCAGGCGCCCGGACTGGGCCCGCGAGCGCGCCGGCTGCTCCATGCTGTCCTGCAGTTCCTGACGACGGAGCGGCCACACATGCCGGCGGGTCGTCCCGCGCTGGTCATCGCCGCCGGCTGTGGCATCGCGCTGCTGGCCTTCGGCCTGCGCTCGAGCTTCGGTCTGTTCCTGGAACCGCTGGGCGGGGCGCGTGGCTGGGGCCGCGAGGTGTTCGCCTTCGCCATCGCCGTGCAGCACCTGGTGTGGGGCCTGGGCCAACCCTTTGCGGGGGCGATTGCCGACCGCGTCGGCGCCGGCCGGGTGCTGGTGGCAGGCGGCCTGCTGTACGCCACCGGGATCGCCCTGATGAGCATCAGCACCAGCCCCGCCGCGCTCACCCTGACAGCCGGCCTGCTGGTCGGCCTGGGGCTGTCCGGGGCCTCGTTCACCATCGTGCTGGCGGCCATCGGCCGCATCGCGCCACCGCACCGGCGCTCGCAGGCCTTCGGCCTGGGAACAGCCGCCGGCTCCATGGGCCAGTTCCTGCTGGTGCCCACCGGCCAGGCCGCCATGGCGGCCTTCGGCTGGCAAGGGGCTTTGCTGGTCCTGGCCGCACTGGCCCTGCTGATCGTGCCGCTGGCGGTACCGCTGGCCGGCGCGCCCGCCGAGCCGACCGGCGGCGACGCGCCGCAGACCCTGCGCCAGGCACTGGCACGCGCCTCCGTCCATCCGAGCTACTGGTACCTGACCAGCGGTTTCTTCGTCTGCGGCTTCCACGTGGCCTTCATCCAGACCCACCTGCCGGCCTACCTGCGCGACCTCGGCCTGCCGCAGGGCGTGGCGGCCTGGGCGCTGGGACTCATCGGCCTGTTCAACATCGCCGGCGCCTGGGGCGCGGGCATGCTCGGCGCGCGGCTGAGCAAACGGCGCCTGCTGAGCGGGTTGTACCTGGCGCGCTCGCTGCTCATCGCCGCCTTCATCCTCGCGCCGCCCACGCCCTTCACGGTGCTGGCCTTCTCCGCGGCACTGGGCCTGCTGTGGCTGTCCACCGTGCCGCTGACCTCCGGGCTGGTGGCGGTGATGTTCGGCACCCGCTGGCTGGGCACCCTGTTCGGCATCGTGTTCCTGTCACACCAGCTCGGCGCTTTCGTCGGCGCCTGGCTGGGCGGGCGCTGGTTCGACAGCAGCGGCAACTACGATGCGATGTGGTGGTTCAGCGTCGCCCTGGGCCTGGTAGCTGCGGTCCTGCACTGGCCGATCGTCGAACGCCCGGTCGCGGCCGTGCCCGCCTGATCACGCGGCCGGCCCCGGCCGTCAGGCGCAGGCATCAGCACCTTGGCGCCCGGGTGTGCAGCGAGTGCCTTCCGCGGCAAGCCTGTGGCGGTTGATGGATGCGCGGGCCGTTCGGCGTGCTGCCACTCAGGCGGCAGCGGGATCGCCGAACTGCAGGGCGGCCAGGCCGCGGTAGAGTTCATCCTCGTGCACCAGTTCATCGTGTGTGCCCGTGGCGACGATGCGGCCGCCGTCCATCACCACGATGCGATCGGCCTTGCGTACCGTGGCCAGGCGATGGGCGATGATGAGCGTCGTGCGCGAACGCATGAGCGATTCCAGCGCCCGTTGCACGGCCTGCTCGGAATGCGCGTCCAGGGCACTGGTGGCCTCGTCCAGCAGCAGCACCGGCGGGTTGCGCAGGATGGCGCGGGCAATGGCCACGCGCTGGCGCTGGCCGCCGGACAGGCGCGAGCCCCGCTCACCGATAAAGGTGTGATAGCCATCCGGCAGCGCGCGCGCGAACTCGTCCGCCGCGGCGGCGCGGGCGGCCGCCATGACCTCCTCGTCGCTCGCCTCCGGCCGGCCATAGCGGATGTTCTCCAGCACGCTGGTGCCGAAGATGATGGTGTCCTGGGGCACCAGGCCGATATGCCGCCGCAACTCGTCAGGATGCACCTGCGCGGTATCCACGCCGTCGATGAGAATGCGGCCATTGGCTGGATCGAAGAAGCGCAGGAGCAACTGGAACACCGTGCTCTTGCCTGCCCCTGAAGGGCCGACCAGCGCCACGGTTTCGCCGGCATCGATGCTGAGCGAGAAATCCTCCACGGCGCGCGCATCCGGCCGCGACGGGTAGGAAAAACCCACCTGCTCGAAGCGCACCGTCCCGCGCACCGGCTCGGGCAGGCTCGCGGCCGGCCCCGCCAGCGCCTCCACGTGCGCGGGGCGCGCATTGAGCAGTTCCACCAGCCGCTCCATGGCCCCGGCACCGCGCTGGATCTCGCCCCACATCTCGCTGAGCGAGGCGACCGAGCCGGCGACAATCAGGGCGTACAGCAGGAACTGACCCAGCTCGCCCCCGCTCATGCGCCCGGCCGCCACCGCCTGCGCACCAATCCACAGCACCACTACGATGGCGCCGAAGGCAAGCGTGATGGCCACCGCCGTCAGGACGGCGCGCACGCGGATCCGCGCGATGGAGGCCTCGTAGGCGGTTTCCACCGCGTCGGTGAAGCGCTGCGACAACAGGCGCTGCAGGTTGAAGGCCTGCACGGTCTGGATGGCGGCCAGCGCCTCGCCGGCCAGGCCACTGGATTCGGCAACGCGATCCTGGCTGGTACGCGACAGGGCCCGCACGCGGCGGCCGATCCGCAGCATGGGGAAAATCACCACCGGCACCAGCAGCAGGATCAGCCCCGTCAGGCCCGGGCTGGTCAGCGCCAGCATCACCAGCGCGCCGAGCAGGTTCACCGCCGCGCGCAGCGTAATCGACAGGCCGGTGCCGGCAATGGACTGGATGAGCGTGGTGTCGGTGGTCAGACGCGAGAGCACCTCGCCGGTTTGCGTGGTCTCGAAGAACAGCGGGTCCAGCGTGATGACCCGTGCGTAGGTGCGCCCGCGGATGTCCGCGACCACGCGCTCACCCAGGCGCGTGACCAGGTAATAGCGAAGCGCCGCAAACGTCCCGTACAGCATGGCCACGCCGAACAGCAGTGCGAAGTGGGTGTTGATGGCCTCGGCACCGGCGCCGTCGAGGCCGGCGTCCACGAGCTGTCTGACCGCCACCGGCAGCGACAGCATCGCGGCGGAGGCCACCAGCAACGCGCCCAGGGCCAGCGCCAGGCTGCCCCGGTAGGGGGCGATGAACGTGCCCAGCGCGCGCAGCGGGCGCAGGGATTTGGCGCGGGGGCGCTCCGGGGCAAGCGTACTCATGAATGCATGATAACCGCCCCGGCGACACGGCAGCGTGAACGCCCGGCGCCGGCAGGCTGATGCTCAGGGTGCGGCGTCTTCCGCCTCGAGCGCAGTGGCGGCCAGGGGCCGGGCATTGAGCGGCTGCACCGGCCGGCTGTTGGCGTGCACCAGGGTTTCAAAGGCGGCGATCTGGTCCGCGCCAAGGCCCACCGGCGTGCGCAGCACCAGCCAGCGTACGCCCTCGGTGCATGGTGGCGTGGTCAATGAGCCGGTGTAGCGGAAGCCGCTGCGCGCCACCGGCAGCAGCTCGTCGATATCGATGGTCACGTGCTCCAGGTGCTGGCGGCCATCCTGGTAGTGCGGCATGTGTTCCCACACCGGATCGTAGGCCGGGTTGTGCGCACCGCGCTCAAGAAAAATGCCGATAACGGCCAGTTCGCCGTCGGCGGCCCGATGCACGAGATGCATCTCCATGGGGAAGTGCTCGCCGGCGACGGTGTGCTCGCTCGGCGTGTGGAAGTGGTACTGCACCAGTCGGAACAGCTTGCCGTCCAGTTCCAGCTCGTCACCGTCGTCGTAGTCCACTTCCACGGTATGGCCGTTGTTCACCACGTCGATGGCGTGCTCGTGGTGGAACACCCGCAGGTGCGCCGGCGCGGCAGCCGGCGCGTCGACCGCTACCGCGGCCGGCAGGTTCACCGGCGACTGCAGCCGCCCGGCCCGGCATTCCCGCCACGCCGGGCTGAGCGCCGCCCAGGCGAGCGGGCCGTCCGTGCCCTCGTAGCCCCAGTGCGCCGCCGTGGCATGCGTGGCCACCGGCTGCGGCGCCGGGCCGGTCCCGGCCGTCCCCAGCAGCACGCCACCGGCGACAGCCACCGTCAATGCGATCAAGCCTGCCTGCACCTTCCCTGCCCCCCTGGTTGCCGCGGTGTATCCGCCCCTTCACGCTAGCGTACGGAAAGCGCCCGGGCTTGAGGCACATCAGCCCGCCAGCACATGAGCCTGCGGCAGCGGCCGAGCGGACTTGCTGACGGATGTCAGGCCGGCCGGCGAGCCGGGCAGGCATGCTGGCCATCACCTCCCTGCCGGATGACTGCCATGGCCCAGCCAGCGCTCGCCCGGGTCCTGTCCCTGCCCATGCTGACCCTGTACGGCCTCGGCACCACGATTGGTGCGGGCATCTATGCACTCATCGGCGAAATCGCGGGCACGGCCGGTTATGGCGCGCCATGGGCCTTTCTCATCGCCTCGCTGGTCGCCGCGCTCACCGCCTGCTCGTTCGCCGAACTGGCCGCCCGCTTCCCGCGCGCGGCCGGCGCCGCGCTGTACGTGCAGGCCGGGTTCCAGGCGCCGGCGCTGGGCCGCCTGGTCGGCCTGGCGGTGATCGCGGCCGGGGTGGTGTCGGCGGCTGCACTGATCAATGGCTTCGCCGGCTACCTGCAGGCCTTCCTGCCCGCCGCCAGGGTGCTCATCGTCCTGCCCACGACGCTGCTCATCATCGCCGTGGCCGCCTGGGGCATCGCCGAGTCCGTGCGTGTGGCGGCCATCATCACGCTGGTGGAGGCCGGCGGCCTGGTGCTGCTGATCGCGCTGGGGGCGGCGGACTTCGCCGAACTGCCGGCGCGCTGGCGCGAGTTCCTGCCCGGCAGTGATCCACGCGGCTGGCACGGGATCCTGCTCGGCGTCACGCTGGCCTTCTACGCGTTCATCGGCTTCGAGGACATGGTGGACGTCGCCGAGGAAGTACGCGACGTGCGCCGCAACCTGCCGCGCGCCATCGGGCTGACCCTGGCCATCACCTGCGCGCTGTACTTCGTGCTGATGATCTCCGCCCTGCTGGCCATGCGCCCGGCCGAACTGGCGGCCGACGGCGCCCCGTTGGCCAGCCTGTATGCCCGGCACACCGGCATGGATCCGCTGCCGCTGGCCGTGGTGGCGATGTTCGCCATCATCAACGGCGCGCTCATCCAGGTGGTGATGGCCTCACGCGTCCTCTACGGCCTGGCCAGCCGTGGCCAGTTACCGGGCTGGCTGGCCGGGGTGAATACGCGCACGCGCACGCCGCTGGCGGCCACGGCCGTGGCCGGCGCGGCCCTGCTGGGCCTGGCGCTGGCCGGGCGACTGGCCGGGCTGGCGGCCACCACGTCGATGATCATGCTGGGCATATTCACTGCCGTGAACCTCGCCCTGTGGCGTTTGAAGGGCCGGCCCGACGATGGCAGCCCGGGCCTGCGCTTCCCGCGCGTGCTGTCGCTGCTTGGTGCCGTACTCAGCGCGGCCCTGGTGATGCGGGAACTTGTCGTGGTGCTGCTC